>DSDH01000552.1 GCA_011055475.1 Phycisphaerales bacterium
GCTTTGCATCGCCGCCAGCGCCGTCAAGCCCTCCAATGGCCAACCCGCCTCGGCGTCCTGCGCCGCATCCGCCGCCAATTGTGTCGTACGATGGTGCATCCAGGCGTTGGCCTTCATCGCCTCCGACGGCGCCAACCGCAACGCATCACACCCACCGCAACACAGCACGATGCACCACATCAACCATCCCCTCGACATCACCTGCCTCCTTCCCCTTTACTCCACCGGCTCGTCCGACTCTGGCGCGTCAGCCTCGGGTCGGGCTTCGATCCCCTCGTCTGCATCACCGGGCTCGTGCTCACCGGCCAAGATGCTCAGCATCCGCGCCGCCACGTCCGGATCCAGCGGCGCCGGTGGCAGTGACTCCAAGGTTCCCGTCGCCCCGTCCGCCCGCTGCTGAAGCGTCAGCACGTCCAGGCACGCCTTGCGGGCCGTCTCCGGCTTGTCGCCCGCCGTCAAGTCGATCAGCCGCGCCGCCGCCGTCGGCGAATATCGCGCGAGCAACAACTGCCATCGCCGCCGCGTCGAACACACGCGACACGCCAGTTCCTCCAGAAACGCCCGCTGCCCCAGCCACCGTCGATACGTCCGCTCCATGATCCCCAGCGCCTGCAGCACGGCCGCCTCGTCCCCATCGCCCGAAAACAGCGCATCCAGAAACTGCCGTTGCCGGCTCGTCAGCGAGCGTTTCATCGTTGCGTCTCCAATGAGCCCAGCCGCACCTCGTGTGAGATGCTCGCGGCCTGCAACTGCTCGATCTTCCGCGCGACCTCTTTTTGCCGCTCGAGCAGCAGGCTCACGTCCCGCCCCAACAGGTCCAACTGCCGCTGCAGGTTCATCCAACTGCCCACGATCAACGCCCCCAGCAGGCCCACCTGCACCAGCACCGAGACGTTCAATTCCCGATTCAGTCGCCATCGCGGCTCCGCGGCCATCGCCGTCCCCCTTTCAGCCGTCAGTCTCGACGCAGCCGCCGCACACCACCCAGCCGCGTCAGGTCCGCCACGCCGTCGTCCCCGGCGTCCAATGCCATCCGGCATCGCTCGACGGCCTGGTCGAACAGCCCACGGTAATACACGCTCTTTTTCCACATCGTCTCGACGTCCGTCGCCCGGCTGCCCAGCCGCGCATACAGCCCCGCCAGAATCCCCAGCACCGATGCCCGACGAAGCACGCCCGCGTCCACCAGGTCCTCCAGACCGAACTCGGCATCCGCCCGACCCGGACGCAGCCCGAACCGCTCCGTGAGCAACAGCATCATCTCCCACGCCTGCGGCTTGTACGTGCACACGCGGTACGCCACGTAGCTGGCGTTCGCCGGCGGCGGCACAGGCGCCTGCGACCCGGCGCGGACCACCGACACCGTCAACTCCGTGGTGCTCACCCGTTCGATGATCTCGAACGGCCCGTTCACCGCGCCGCCCCCGCTTTGCAGGTGGATCACATCGCCGGCCTGCAACCCCGCCGCCTCGAAATCGGCCAGGGCCGAGGTAAACGAGGTTCCCGCGATGACACCATCCGTCCCGACCGACAGCACCTGCGAGGCCAGGTGCAAATCCGCCTCGAACAGCTCCGGCTCATACCGCAACAGGTCCACATCCTGTGACAACGTATCCATCACCGATCCCCCAACAGGTCCTCCACCGCCGCGGCGCCCGGGACCGGGCGCGATCGACCGGAGCCGATCCGCCCGTCCCCTCGGCCACCTCCTCCAGACCGATTACGTCGTGCTCAGGGATTGAATTATCCCGTGGGCGGCCTCGTTCTTCAGCTCCAGGGTGTACTCGCCGATCAACTGGCCGCACTCGTAGTCGCCCCCGCTGGCCAGCGGCTTGAAGTGGAAGCTCCGTCCCGCCAGCGGCAGCACCCGCACCCGCGACGAATCCAGCAGCAACACCACGTCCTGCGGCACCCACCGCGTCAGCACCACACGGCACACGCCGAAGTCGCTCTCGTACAGCCCCACCCCGTCACGGTACGCCGTGTCCTGCGGGCCGTACGCCCGCGTCGTGCCGATGAAGGCGTTGATCCGCCGCTTCTGCGCGCCGCCGACCACGATCAGGTCCACCGACCCGCTGCTCGACTCCCAGATCCGCCGCAGCGCCCAGTTCAGCTTCGCCTCGTCCAGGTCCGACCCCGTGGGAAACCCCGCGTCCCCCGGCGCAAACACGTTCGTCGAGAGATGATCGAGGATGCCCCGCATCGTCCGGCGCACGGTTCCGCTGCCTTGGGCATTGCTCGACGGCATCGTTCCGTTGATCGCCGTGTTCTCGAGGTCCCGCACCAGCTCGCGAAGCCGCAACTGCTTCTGGTAGTCCATCTCGTCGCGGACGCCCAACTGCCGCGCCGCCACGTCCGAGCCGCTCACTTCCACCGCGGCCGTGAAGATCTGCGTGTAGTTGCCCTTGCGCACCCGGTTCGTGAACCGCGGCGTCGGACGATCGCCGCCCTCCAGGGCCGCGTTGCCCAGGATGTTGATCGCCTGCCCGTTGGCCAGCGCCTCGGCGACCGAACCGCCGTACTCGCGCGTCACCGTCAGCGTGTTGCCGGCCACCGCCGTTACCAGCATCAGCTCACGCGAGCCTTCCGCCTGAATCTGGTCGCCCACCTGGAACCGATCCCCGTGCGCCACGTCAAACTGCGTCTCGGACTCCGGACTCGTGATCGTCGTATCGTTGATCACGTCCTTGTTCGGCAGCAACTCATCCTCCAGCCACTCGTGGTGCGTGCTCGTCGCCGCCCGCAGCGGATCGCCCAACGCATCCAACAACGGCGTCTCGTAGGGCGAGACAATCCCCACCAGGTCGCTCACGTCCTCCGCCAATTCCGGCAGGTCCACGCCCGCCGAATACGTCGCCTTACCCGTAAAAGCCATCACGTGCCTCCTCTCAGCGGGACCCTGTCAACAGTCCCATCCTCTCACTCGTTCGATCACCCCAACTGTCGGCGAACGCGCAGGTACTCGCACAGGTCCCGCGCATCGCCCGTTTCCTTGGCCCGCCGGGCCGCCTGCTCGACCGTCATCCGACGCCCATCGACCGGTGTCTTCACCCCGGCCGTCGGCATCATCGCCGCCGATGGCGGCATCGCCGACGCTGGCGCAAACAGATACGTCTTCTCGCGGCGCAGCCGTGTCACCACCGCCTCGGCGTCTTCCTCGGGCGACGCCGATCGCCGCTCCCGCGCCAGCAGCAGCGCCGCTTCCAGATCCACCGCGCCGGCCTCGGCCAGCCGCCGCACGAGGGAACGCTCCTCCTCCAGCGCCTCGACCCGATGCGCCAACGCCGCCCGCGCCGTCTCGGCCTGCTCCAGCCGCCCGCGGAGATCCTCCACGCTCCGCTCGGCCGCCTGCGCCCGCCGTCGATATCGAATCGCCTCCGACACCGGAACCTGCTTCTCGTCCGCGTTGCTCGGCTCGCTCACCTTGTCCATCTCGGACACCCCTTGACGTTCCACGTCGCCCTCACTCATGTTCGCTCCCCTTCCTGCTCGCCGTGTTTCCGCGATGTTCCATCTTGCTATTTGCTATTGGCCATTGGCCATACCGTATCCCAGCTCGCCCAGCACCTGCTCCGCCGGAACGCCCAGTTCCATCTTCGCCCGCGCCTCGTTGAGCCGATCCATCTCATCCGCCGGCAGCGGATCCGGGAACACCACCTCCACCCGCCGATCGGCCTGGTCCGTGTGATACACGCCGCGCGCATCCAACAAGGCCAACACCTTGCGGCAGATCTCCGCGATCCCCTGGCCGTACGTCCGCTGCTTTCGCAGCGTCTTGGCCAGCATCCCCATGAACGTCATCTTCAGCGCCACGCC
>DSDH01000336.1 GCA_011055475.1 Phycisphaerales bacterium
ATGACCGCCTCCTGGCGAATCTGTATCTTGACCTTGGCGCAGACGCCCTCGTCGCTCTCATCCACGATGTCCCGCGCCTCCTCGACGGCATCGAGAACCGCGTCGGATAGGCTGTCGTACCCCTCGTCGATGGTCGCCTGGGCGGCATCGGACGCCGCCGTAAAGGCCGCATCGAGTGCATCCAGGGCGATGAAGTCGGTGTCCCAGCCGGGCGGCACATCGGCCATGGTGTAAATCCCCTGGTCCGCATAGTCCAGCGTGCGGTTCCAGCGGAGCACCAGCGCATCGAGCACCTCCACGCCGAGCGAGACCGGCATCGGCGTCGCGGCCGGATTGGTCAAATCCTCCCATTCGGCCACCACAATGCGCGGCCCGCCGTCGCTGTCGGGCACCGTGGCCGCCTCGAAGGCCGCCATCCATCCCGAAATGGCATCGGCGTCACTTGGATCGGCTTCGAGCCAGGCTGGATCCCCCAGCATCGCCACGACCGCGCCGTCGAACGCATCCAATCGCTCGCTCAACGCGGCGATTCGAAGCAACGCCGTATCCAAATCGGGCCCCGGCGGCGGAATCGCCCCCGTCCACGCGTCCGGCGGACCGGCGATGCAGTGGTCCCATGCCGCCCGCCCGATGCTCTTGAGCGATTCCTTCCACTGGCCCTTCTCCGGCCCGGAGCAACCCTCCCGAATCGCGTCGATTGCTTTCTTGGCCTCGGTCAGGCACTCCCAGTCCAGAATCCCCAGGTAACTGCACCGGCGGAGGGTCACGCCCGCGTTGTAGCCCAGACCCGCGGCACATTGAATCTTGTTGAGCGCCGGAACGTTGTCCCAGATGCCCCCCAGAATCGCCTTGCCCACGTTGAACGAGCACTGGTCGCACGGAACGCCCAACTCCGTGCTCGGCGGCACAGGAATATCCGGGTTGCCGCTGACGAAGTAATTCACGATGTCATCGTAGATCTGCCGCAGCCCGTCGCCGATGCCGCCGCCTCCGCCGCCGCCACTACCGACGTCCTCCAGCCAGTCGGCCAGCCGTCGCAACGGGTCGTCCGGATCATCATCGGGCGGCGGCGAATGCGGCCATATCTTGCCCGTGTCCCTCGGGCACTCCCGCTTGTACATGAAGCGCACCGGCACGAACTTGAGCCGGTTGTTCTCGCCGCAGACCAACGTGTAGTACACGCCCGCCACGGTTTGCTCCCGACACTTCTCCGGCGTTCCGGGAGGCGGCGGGAGCGTCTTGAGCAGGTTGTTGGTCACGTCCGCGTCGGCCGCCGCCGCCAGTGGGCTCTCGCCGAACGGTTCGGGCGGCGTAGCCAGACTACGATGCGTGATCTGCACCGGCACCACGATCGAGCTTTGCGCCGGCACCGCCCCCAGGTCATCGACCAACGGCGTGAAAACGTATTCGGAGTTGTCGCCGAATTCGAACCAAGCCTCCTCCGCGGCGATCAGCCCATGGTTCGTGATCGTGAAGTCCACCTGCATCGATCCGACGCCGATTTGATCCAGGTCAAAGTCCGCCGGCTCGATCGTCACCAGCGGGATCGGCACGTTCGTCTCAAACGTGGACTCCAGGATGAACTCATAACGGTCCTCGATCTGCGTGGGTTCGACCTTCCACGTGTACGTCACCAACTGCCGCGGCAGAAACGCCGTCAGAATCTTCGTCCGCCCCGGCAAGATCGCAATGCTGCCCTCGAAGTCCCGATGCTTCGCGGCCCGGACCGTGACCCGGTAGTATGACTCCGGCAGGTCGGTCAGCAATATCTGACCGTCCGCATCCGTCCGGCCCGTGGCCGCCACCTGGCCCGTAAACGCATCCAGTACGCGGACCTCTGCGTCCGCGACCATCGGTTCGCCCTCGGCATAATAGGTGTACTCGTCCTCCGCGCGAACCAGCAGGTCGCCCTTGGCCTCGGAGACCACCTGGAACTCGAAGTTCACCGTCGCCCCCGTCTGAACACCGGCGATGATCAGCGAGCCGGCGTACGGGCCCAGCGGCAACGTCTCCGGCGGCGTCAGCGACAGCCATACCTCGGCTTGGGCGTTCGGCGCCACCGGCGCCATCACCGCATCCGTCGTCAGACCGATCCAGGACACGCTCGGCAGTTGCACCTGCAAGGGCGCCGTGGCCGCCGAGCCAACGTTTTGCACGATCAGCTTGACCAACGTCTGTCGCCCCCGCACCACCGCGGCAGACAGGCTCGTCGGCGACACCTCCAGCTTCGGCACATCCGAACGCACCCGCACACCCAGCCGGGTCACGGCCGTCGCTCCCTCGGGCGTCCGCACCACCAGGTCCATTTCGGCATAGGAGATGGCCAGATCGCCCGTGGTTATCGCGTAGTCGAGGGCGGCGATCTCGCCCGGCCCCATCGAGGCGGGCGCCGCGGCATCGACCGTCCAGTCGGGTGGCGTGCCGATGATCTCCACCGTCAGACCGTCAATCGGCACATCGGTGTTGTTCCGCAGGCCGATGGAACCGACGCTCAACACCCGCGGCGGGATTGTCTGTGAATGTCGCTTTTGCTCCAACTGAATGCCGACCAGCGTGAACGCATCCTGCGGCTCAGCCGCAGATACGGCCGGGTGTTCCCCGAACAATGAGAACACGCCCGCCTCGCTGCCGAGCGGCTGAAAGACGTGCTCGAACCGGCCCTGCCCATCGCTGACCACGTCGAACGAGCGGGTGCTGCCCTTGACATCCAGCCGAATCCGCGCGGGTCGGTTCGGGGCAGGACTGTCGTCGAGCCACGTCGTTTGCCCACTGATCGACACGGGCGTACCGGCCTTGGCCCGCACCAAGTCCGTCGAGGCCTGTACCGTGTACGCGGTGTGGACCGTGAGCAGGAAGCTGGCACTGTCGTTACCGGCGGTGTTTGTCGCACGGACGGTGACGCCATGCGGGCTGCCCACGGCCCGGGCCTCGTCCCAGCTCAACGCGCCCGTCGCCGGGTCGATCTGCATGCCGCTGGGGCCCTGGACCAGCGTCCAGGTCACCGGCGCGGCGCCCGCGCTGAGCACCGGCTGCAGTTCAAACGCCGTGCCCTCAACCACGGCCAGGTTTGACACATCCACAATAACCGGTCTTTCGATGACGTTGAGGTGCCACGTGGCCGTATCCTCGCCCGCATCGTTCGCCGCGCGGATCGTGATCGCGTGCGGCTGGCCCTGCGCGACGGCGGCGGGCCAATAGACCACGCCCTTGTCGCTGATCGTCATGCCCTGCGGTCCTTCCACGAGGGTCCAGGCCACCGGTGGGGTCCCGTCGGCCAGCGTCGGCGTGCGACCGATATACGCTCGGCCCTCGGCCACGGTGGCATCGTCGATCGCGGCGATGACGGGCGTGCGGACCACCACGAGCGACCAGCTCGTCTCGGCCACGCCCCACGCGTTGGTCGCGGCGATCCTGAACCGATGCGGATTGCCGGCGGCCGTCGTCGCCGGCCAGGAAACCACACCACTGGCCGGGTCAATCGTCGCCCCATCCGGCCCGGCCACAAGCGACCAGGCAATCGGTGGCGTCCCGCGCATCAGGACCGGCGCCTCCGAGGTGTACGGCACGCCTTCAACAATCGTCGTATCGAGCATGGACGCCACGGCCGGCAACACCCGCACGTCAATTCGCCACGACACCGTGTGCGACCCGCCCAAGTTCTCGGCCCGTGCGGTCACCGTGAACGGTCCGGGCGAGGCCGGGGCCACCCACTGCACGATGCCTTCGCTCGTAATACTCATGCCCCCCGGTGCCTGCGTGAGTCTCCATGTCACCGGCGGCGTTCCCTGCGTCAGGGATAGCGGTTCGTTATAGAC
>DSDH01000333.1 GCA_011055475.1 Phycisphaerales bacterium
CCAACGCCCCTATTCAGGCACGTCAGGCCACGCGGCAAGAGCCCGCATTCAACCGCGCACACGGTCGAAATCCCCGTCGGCTTTCCCCGTAATCCGTACTCTATTCGGAGGTATCATTTGTACCATGACTGAACCCTCAAAACCCTCATCCGGCAGCCGTTCGTCGCGGCGGGACTTCCTCAAGACATCCGGCGCCGCGGCCATGGGCGGTGCCTTGACAGGCTCCCTGACCTTCGTGCGGAAGGCCTCCGCCGCCTATTCCGGCGGTGACACCCTCAAGGTGGGGCTCATCGGCTGTGGTGGCCGCGGCTCCGGCGCGGCCGCACAGGCCCTGTCCACGGGGGACGACGTGGTCCTGACGGCGATGGGCGATGTCTTCGAGGATCGCGTGCAGAGCAGCCGCCGGCACCTGGCGGGCAGCGAACAATTCGGGCAACGCGTGAAGGTCTCCGACGACGCGTGCTTCGTGGGCCTGGACGCGTACCGGAAGGTGATCGACAGCGGCGTGGACGTCGTCGTCCTGGGCACGCCGCCGGGCTTCCGACCGCAGCATCTGCGGGCGGCCATCGAGGCGGGCAAGCACGTCTTCGCGGAGAAGCCCATGGCCACCGACGCCCCGGGCGTGCGCTCCGTGCTCGAGTCCGCCGCGATGGCCAAGGAAAAGAACCTGTCCCTGGTGGTCGGCTTCTGCTGGCGGTATCACCTGGCGCGTCGTGCATTCTACGAGCGAGTACACCAGGGCGCCATCGGCGCCATTCGTGCGGTTTACGCCACCTATCTGACCGGACCCGTCAAGCCCATGCCCCCGGCCAGCAGCCGCCCCGCCGGCATGGGCGACGTGGAGTGGCAGCTCCGCAACTGGTACAACTTCGTCTGGCTGTCCGGGGATGGGCTGGTGGAACAGGCCTGTCACAGCGTGGACAAGATCGCTTGGGCGATGAACGGCGTCCTGCCGCTCAAGGCGGTGGCCACCGGGGGGCGTCAATTCCCCAACCACGAAGGCAACATCTACGACCATATCGACGTCTTCTACGAATTCCCCGACGGGGTCCGTGCGTTCATGGCCCAACGTCAGATCGGCAACTGCTACGGCGACAACTCCGACTACCTCATGGGGGCCGACGGCCTGGGCACCATCAGGGGCTGGAGTGATCCGGTCATCACGGGCAAGGAGACGTGGCGCTACCAGGGCCCCAAGTCCGACATGTACCAGGTCGAGCATGATGAGCTGTTCGCCGCGATCCGCAGCGGCCGGCCCATCAACGACGGCGTCTGGGGCGCGCACAGCACGCTCATGGCCATCATGGGACGCATGGCCGCCTACACGGGGAAGGAGATCTCCTGGAACGACGCGCTGAACTCCCAGCAGAAGCTCGTGCCGGACAACCTGACGTGGGATATGGACTTACCCATCCGGCCCATGGCCATGCCGGGACGTACGGAGTTCATCTGATCGTGGCGCGGCCGGGTCGTGAGGCCCGACCAAAGAACGGCTTGATTCAACAACCAGATATCAGGACTTCAGGCCCGTCAGGTCGGGCGTGAGCCGGACCTCGGACTGCAACAGGTCTTGCCACGTGACTTCGGTTCCGCGGTAGGCGGCCTCGCGGCCCATGATCGCCGTGAGGTTGGACCGCACCGAGGCGGGGACGGTCTCGTTGGCGTACTGCCCGGCAGTGATGCTCTGGTAGAACGTCTCGATATTGGCCTGCGTTCCCGTGGTGTAGAGATAGTCGAACTGCCCGCCCTTGTAGGACTTTCGGCCCCGAATGATCACGCCGCTGAAGTAGTCCGTTTCAATGACGCCCTCGGCGCCGAAGAACCGGCACGTGATCTGGTCGCGAACGCCGGGGATCGACTGGATCGAGGTGAAGCTCAGAAGGACGTCGTCCGGGAACCAGTAGTTCACGGCGAAGTGGTCGTAGATGCTGTTCGCAGGGCGAAGCTTGCGCCCTCCGGCGCCTACCGCCCGCACCGGATCGCCGTCGACGATCCAGGTGGCCACGTCCAGGGCGTGGATGCTTTGCTCCACGATGAAGTCGCCCGATATCTCAAGCACGTAGTACCAGTTCCGCAAACACTCTTCGTTGTTCGCGGGCGGGCCGCCCCGACCCCCGCCCTCCCAGGGGTAATGCGCCTCCCCCAGAACCAGGGGCCCCATGTCACCGGCGTGAACCCGCCGCACCGCCTCCTGGTAGAACTCGTTGGCGCGGGTCTGAAAGTCGACGAGGAAGACAAGCTTACGCTGCGTGGCCTTGCGGCCGGCGGCGGCGATCGTCTTGCAGCCGGGCACATCGACGGCGATCGGCTTGGCGACGAACACGTGCTTGCCCGCGTCAACGGCCGCCATCGATTGCTCCGGATGAAAATAAGGCGGGGTCTCGATCACCACCGCGTCCAGGTCCTGCTCGAGCAGCCTGCGATACCCGGACAATCCCGAATAGCATCGCTGCGCATCGACCTGAAGGCGGCTTCCGCTGGCCTTGGCGCGGTCCTCGAAATAGTCGGCGCAGGCGACGAACTGATACTTGCCCGTCTCCTGGAAGAGGTCGGCGATCCAGTTGCCGCGCCCCCCGCAGCCGATCAGCCCCAGGGTGATCTTGGAGTTGGCCTGCGTGCCGAAGACCAGCGAGGGCTTGAGTGCGATCACGGTTCCCGCGGCGGCGGTGGAGATGAATCTTCGACGGTCGATTCCTGTGTTCATCGTGCGACACTCCTTCAATAAGCCGACGTGAAACCTCATTGCCTGACCGGCCCGGAGGGCTCCGCAGAGGGTGTTGGTGCGGGCGGCCAGGCCGTAGCACCTCGCAAAGGCCGAGTTCATCATAGGTTCCCGGAACACCCCAGGTCAAGCGTTGTCCCAAAGAGGACCCCCAACGGGGCCGTGTCGCGGCGCGTCCATCACCGTGATGCCCGGAAGCACAGTGGATCGATCTTGGCCTTGTCCTCGTTGCGAAAGAGGACCGGCCCAGGAGGCTTTGGAATTGACAGTCCCGCGACAGGGGCCTACCCTGTCCCCCATGGGATGACGGCTCATGGAGGATGCCATGGTTATTGTAACGGGCGGTGCGGGGTTTATCGGTTCAGCTTTGGTCGCGGGGCTCAACGCGCGGGGCTGCGACGAGGTGCTCATCGTCGACGTGCTCGGCGAGGATGAGAAGTGGAAGAACCTGCGCGGGCTGCGGTTCATGGACTACGTCGAGGCCGATGAGTTTTTCGACATGCTCACGGCCGGGCGGGTGGATTGGCCCGTCGAGGCGATCTTTCACCTGGGGGCCTGCTCTTCCACGACCGAAACCGACGCCTCGTACCTCGTGCGGAACAACTACAACACCTCGAAGGTGCTGGCCGGCTTCGCCGTCGATCAGGGCGTCCGGTTCGTGTACGCCTCCAGCGCGGCGACCTATGGCGACGGGACGCAGGGGTTTGTGGACGATGAAACCCGGCTGGACGATCTGCGGCCGCTGAACATGTACGGCTACAGCAAGCACCTGTTCGACCTGTGGGCGCGGCGCAGCGGCCTGCTCGAGCACGTCGTGGGGCTCAAGTACTTCAACGTCTTCGGGCCCAACGAATACCACAAGGGGCCGATGCGCAGCTTCGTGCTCAAGGCCTACGAGCAGATTCGCGACCGCGGGCGGGTGGGGCTGTTCAAGTCGTATCGGCCGGACTACGGCGACGGCGAGCAGCGGCGGGACTTTTTGTACGTCAAGGACGCGGTGGCCATGACGCTGTTCTTCCTCGACCGGCCGGACCTGGTGGGCCTGTACAATATCGGCACGGGCCGGGCCCGAAGCTGGAACGACCTGGTCGC
>DSDH01000425.1 GCA_011055475.1 Phycisphaerales bacterium
ACCCCGCACCATCGCCACCCGCCCGGTGCGCACCATTTCCACGACGCCGAAGGGCTGCAGCACCTCCACCAGGCCCTCGATCTTCTCCTCGGTGCCGGTTACCTCGACCATCAGGGTGTCGGTGCTGACGTCGACCACGCGGGCCCGGAAGGTGTCGAGCAGTTGCAGGACCTCGGGCCGCGTCTGGCCGCTGGCCTCTACCCGGATCAGCGCTAGATCGCGTATCACCGACGGTCGATCGGTCACGTCCTCGACGTGGATGACGTGGATGAGCTTGTACAGGTTCTTGATCACTTGCTGCACGTCGGTCCGTTCGCTGTCGACGACGATGGTCATGCGGGAGATGCCGGTCTGTTCCGTATGTCCAACGGTCAGGCTCTCGATGTTGAACGCGCGCTGTCGAAAGAGACTGGCGACTCGATTGAGCACGCCGGGTTTATCCTCCACCAATGCGACTAACGTGCGATTCATCAGAATATCCTCCTCGGACATTTTTCGTCCGCTACGCCGGCACCGCCAGCGTCGGGCGGCGGATCATCTCGTGCAGGGCCGCGCCGGTGGGCACCATGGGATAGACGTTGCCGTCGTCGCCCTCCGTGACGATGTGGAAGTCGATCAGGGTGGGACCGGCGTGGGCGCGGGCCTCGGCAATCGCCTCTCGGGCCTCGGCCAGGGTCGTGGCCCGCCAGCCCCGGATGCCGTAGACCTCGGCCAGCCTGACGAAATCCGGGTTGTGCAGCCGGGTCGATTCGTAACGCCGCTCGTAGAACATCTCCTGCCACTGGCGCACCATCCCCAGGTAACCGTTGTTGGAGAGCGCGATGCGGATGGGGAGACGTTCTTGCACGATGGTCGCCATGTCGTGGAGCGTCATCTGGAAGCCGCCGTCGCCCACGATGGCCCAGACCTCCTTCTCGGGGTGGGCGATCTGGGCACCGATGGCGGCCGGCAGGCCGAAGCCCATCGTGCCCAATCCGCCGGAGGTGATGAAGGGATTGGGGACGTCGCCGGGCAGGTCGTGATGCGCGCTGTAGTACTGGGCGGCCCACATCTGGTGTTGGCCCACGTCGGTGGCGACGATGGCCTCGCCCAGCGTCGCCTCCCAGATGGCGTTGACGAAGTGCGGGGCGAAGAGCCGTCCGTTGGCCGGACGATGGACGATGTCGCGGCGGCGGCTTTCGGCCCGCCACTGGCCGATCTGGGCCAGCCATTCGGGATGGGCGGCGGCCGTCACAAGCAGCAGCAACTGCTCCAGTACCTCCCGCAGGTCGCCGTGGATGGCGACGTCGACGGGGACGACTTTGTTCAGCTCGGCGGCGTCCAGGTCGACGTGGATCTTGCGGGCGCGCGGGGCGTAGGTGGATAGCGTGCCGGTCACCCGGTCGTCGAAGCGCATGCCGAAGGCCAGGAGCAGGTCGGCCTCCTGGATGGCGTGGTTGACGTAGGCCTCGCCGTGCATGCCCATCAGGCCCAGGGCCAAGGGGTGTGAGGCTGGCAGGCTGTCTTTGCCCAGCAGGGTCAGCGCGACCGGTGTCTGCGTCTTCTCGGCGAAGGCCCGCAGCGCGTCCACCGCGCCGGACATCAACACGCCGTGACCGGCCAGGATGACGGGCCGCCGGGCGCTGTCGATGAGGCGAGCCGCCTCTCGCAGCGCTTCGGCGTCGCTGGTGGCCCGGGGGCGGTAGCCCGGCAGGTCAATCTCCCCCTCCGGCGGCGCGAAATCGGTCTTGGCTTGTTGAACATCCTTGGGTAGGTCGATCAGCACCGGTCCGGGGCGCCCGCTGCGGGCCACGTAGAAGGCTTCGCGGAGGGTGTCGGCCAGGTCGTCGACGGCGGTGACCAGGTAGTTGTGCTTGGTGATGGGCAGCGTGATCCCCGTGACGTCCATCTCCTGGAAAGCGTCGGAACCGATGACCGGGGTGGGGACCTGGCCGGTGATGCAGACCAGCGGCGACGAGTCCATCATGGCGGTGGCGATGCCGGTCACCAGGTTGGTGGCCCCGGGACCCGAGGTCGCCAGCGCCACCCCGACCTTGCCCGACGCCCGGGCGTAGCCGTCGGCGGCGTGGGCCGCGCACTGTTCGTGGCGCATCAAGATGTGACGGATGCCGTAATCCTGGCGGGGATGGTAGGTGTGCATGATGGCGCCGCCGGGAATGCCGAAGACCACCTCCACCCCTTCTCGTTTGAACATTTCCCACACGATCTGTGCACCTGTCCGTTTCATCGCTCATTTCCTCCTTTTGGCGTATCTTCTCAATCAGTGGGGGAAGATGGGGTGTTTGCGGGCGGCTTTGCCGCCCGCAGACACCCCCGTTCCCCGCTTTATTGAGGTGATACCTTTTGGCTTGACTTGGAGCGGATCGAATCAAAAAGAAAAAGCCGCCCGGTTGGGCGGCTTTCGTATGCCTGTTGGCTTTAACCGTGTGTGTCGATTACGTTCACCGGTGCCATCCCAACCCCCCGGGGCTCCTGCTAAGCAGGAGCACGATAATGACAACGACAATAACCAAGCCCAGGGCCAGCAGGTCGGCCGCCTGGGATTGAGCGTGGGGCAGGGATATGTGAGAGAAGACGCGCGTGTTTTCAGGTGAACGTCGGTCGTTGGTCATCAGGTTTGTTCCTTATAAACGATAAGAGCCGCCTTCTGTTGGGCGGCTCTACTAAGCTAAGCGGCTTGGCAATCGCTTGCCCAACAGGTCAGGCTCCTCCTCCAATAATCAGGGCAAGGAGCAGGCTGGACAGGACGATCATAACCAAGTTGCGTGTGGGTTTTGACATAGGACTGGCGCTTCAAATCCTTCTCTAATCGTAACTGCTCAGCATACGTGTGCAGAGCGGATCACAATCCGCGCCGATGGCGTGCGCCATCGGCGCATGGGCCATTGACTGGGTGGGGACGGAAGCCGACACGTCGGCCGCAAGCCCGGATTGTGATCCGGTGGGCACAAGGTGAGCAGTTACCTCTAACCGATATTGGCGCGATTATACACAACCCCGGGGAAATGTCAAATGCGCATTTAGGCGACGCCGTGAACGCTCGTGAATCCTTATCCTCAATCCCGCACGCTGACCAGCCGCCGCGTGGCCTCGAGGATGTCTTCTCGATGGCCGAACGCACTGAAACGGACACAGCCCGCGCCGGCTGGCCCAAAGCCCGAGCCGGGCGTCGTGACCACGTGAGCTTGGTGCAGGATAGCCTCGAATACGTCCCACGAATCCTGCCCCGGGAAGTGCGCCCAGACGTAGGGCGCGTTCTCGCCGCCGTAGGTCGTGATGCCCAGGTCGGTCAGGGTCTGTTTGATGATGCGCGCGTTCTCCATGTAGTAATCGACGGTCTGCTGCATCTCCTCCATGCCCTCGTCGTCCAGGGCCGCCAGCGCGCCGTATTGAGCGACGTTGGAGGAGCCGTTGAACAGCGTCCCCATGATCCGGCGCCAATCCTGGCGCACCGGCGTACCATCGTCGAACGAGAGCGCCTGCGGCACGGCCGTCCAGCCCAGCCTGACGCCGGTGAAGCCCACGGGCTTGGAGAGCGAGCAGACCTCGAGCGCCACCTCGTGGCTGCCCTCGATCTCGAAGATCGATCGGGGCAGCGCCTCGTCCTGCACGAACGCCGAGTAGGCCGCGTCGAAGATGATGATCGAGCCGTTCTGCCGGGCGAAGTCGACCAGGGCCTGTAACTGCTCCCGGGTCGAGACCGCCCCGGTGGGGTTGTTGGGCGAGCACCAGTAGATCAGGTCTGTCCGGGGCAGAGCCGCCAGGTCGGGGAAAAAGTCGTTCTCGGGTGTGCAGCGCATGTAGGC
>DSDH01000330.1 GCA_011055475.1 Phycisphaerales bacterium
CAGCTTTGTCAAGGCATCGGTCCCCGTGGGCCTGTCGGCGTTCGTGCCGTTCTCCCGCGTGCGGGGGGCCAACGACGACATCCGCGTCGCGGTCGTCGGCCTGAACAACCAGGGGGCCAATCATATCAACTGGTTCCGCGAGATCCCCGGCGTTCGCGTGGCAGCGATCTGCGATGCGGACCGGGCGTGCCTGGACCGCGAGCGGCAGAAGTTCGCCCAGCGCAACGAGCCGGTGGAGACCTACATCGACTATAGGCGGCTGCTGGATGACAAGGGCATCGACGCGGTCATCATCGCCATGCCCAACCACTGGCACGCCCTGGCGACGGTGTGGGCCTGCCAGGCGGGCAAGGACGTGTACGTGGAAAAGCCCGTATCGCACGACATCTGGGAAGGCCGCCAGATGGTCCGCGCCGCCCGCAAACATGGCCGCATCGTGCAAAGCGGCATGCAGCGCCGCTCGGATACCGGCCTGATCGAGGCCCTGGACTTCATCCGGGCCGGGCACCTGGGCACGATGCAGATCGTCTACGGCATCGTCTACGTGCGGCGCGACAGCATCGGCAACGTGGATGGGCCCCAGCCGATCCCCGACTCGGTCGATTACGACCTGTGGTGCGGGCCGGCGCCGAAAGAGCCGCTGAGGCGCAAGCGCCTGCACTACGACTGGCACTGGGTCTGGCCGACGGGCAACGGCGACTTCGGCAACAATGGCATTCATTTCATCGATATCTGCCGCTGGTTCATCGGTGCCGAGCAACTCGCGCCGCGGGTGATCAGCATCGGCGGACGGCTCGGCTATATCGACGACGGCGAAACCCCCAACACCCAAATCGTGTTCTGCGACTACAAGCCGGTCCCCATCCTGTTCGAGGTGCGGGGTCTGCCGCGGGCCAAGGACGACCCAGCGATGGATGTCTTCCGCGGGACGCGGGCCGGCACCGTCGTCGTGTGCGAGGGGGGCTACTTTGTGGGCGGCTGGGCGTACGACAACGAGGGCAAGCGAATCCGCCAATTCCAGCGGACCGGCGGCGCGGGGCACCAGGCCAATTTCATCGAGGCCGTCCGCAGCCGAAAGGTCGCGGATCTGAACGCGGACGTGCTCGACGGGCATCTGTCCAGCGCGCTGTGCCACATGGGCAACGTCTCGCATCGTGTCGGCCGCCGGGCGTCGTTGGAGCAGGTGCGGCGGGCCGTCGCGGGCAACGCCTATCTGACCGAGTCCGTCGAGCGATTGGAGCAGCACATCCGGGCCAATGAGGTCGACCTGGAAACGACGCCCCTGATACTCGGCGCGGACCTGGCGATGGACCCCAAGCGCGAGGTGTTCACCGGGCCGCTGTCCGAGCAGGCGAACCGACTTGTGCGGCGGGACTACCGTGAGCCCTTTGTCGTTCCGGAGATCACGTAGCCGGCAGACCACGACGCGGTCCGTGTGGCGGACAGCCCGCTCATCTCACGGCCATCTTGACGCCGGGCCGGTCGGCCGGTATTGAAGGGCCGTCGAATACGGAACACGAATCGAACGGAGCAGGACGATGCCGATTTTTGAATATCGCTGCAGGCAGTGCGGACACGTGAGCGAGTTCCTGGAATCCGCGGGTCGGCGGGGCAAGCATCCCTGCCAGCACTGCGGCAGCCCGGAGACCGAGAAGGTGCTCTCCGGCTTCGCCGTGGGCCGATCGGGCTGCAACACGAGCCGGGAGTGCCCGAGCTGCACGAACTGCGAGTGCCCCCACGCTTCCGGGCAGGCCTAGGCCTCCGGCGCCTTGAGGTCCTCGGTCTTGGGCAGGTCCTTGAGGCTGGACAGGCCAAACGTATCGAGAAACTTGCGGGTCGTGCCGTAAAGCATGGGCCGGCCGAGCACCTCGGCGCGACCGACCATTTTGACAAGCCCCTTGTACATGAGGTTGCGGAGCACCTCGCCGCAGGCCACGCCGCGAATCGCCTCGATGTCGGCCCGGATGACCGGCTGCTTGTAGGCGACGATCGCCAGCGTCTCCAGCGCCGCCGGCGAGAGCTTGGTATCGGTCCGGGCCCGCAACAGCCGACGGATCCACGGGTTATACGCCGGCAGCGTCATCATCTGGTAGCCGCCGGCGATCTGCTCGATGCGAAAGGCCCGGCCTTGCTGCTTGTATTGGCGGTTCAGACGCCCCACCGCCCGGCGGACCTGCTTGACCGAGCCGGTCTCCAGCACGCCCACGAGCCGCTCGGCGGTCAGGGGCTCATCGCTGGCGAACAGGACGGCCTCGATAACCGATTCGACGGTGACCTCGCCCGACTCTCCCTCCTCGTCCTGAATCTGGTCCATGTCCGATTCGTCGGCGGGCGAGGATTCCCCCATCTCCGACTCGCCCGGTTCGGCCTGGTCGGCATCGGGGTCGGCCTCCTCATCCATGGGCTCGGCCGGTTCGTCGGCCGCCCCGGCGGTCGGTTCCGTGGCGTCCTTCTCGGGGGGTACATCGGGCTCGATGGGGCCGGCGTCCGAAGCGGGCGTTTCCGCCGCCGGCTCGGCGGCCGCATGCAGATCGGTCAGGTTGTCGGTCGATTCGGCGGTCATATCGGCTTCCACACGAAGGGGTCCGCGTCGGTGCGACTATGCGTGATTGTGACATCTTTCAGCCGCCGCTTCAACCGGGCGGCCAGCTTTTTGAGCGCGAATCGCTCCGAAACCGTATGCGACAGGCACACGCACGTCAAGCCGGCCTCCTGGGCGGCCAGGGCCATGTGGTGCTTCAACTCGCCGGTCACGTACAGGTCGCACGCGGCGGCGATGACGGTATTCAGCAGCTTGCCGCAGGAGCCCGCGCAGACGGCCGCGGTGCGGATGGTGCGCTTCTGCGGGCCGACCAGGCCGGCGGTACGGGCGCCCGTGGTCTTGCGGATCGCCGCCAGGATCTCCGCAAGCGGCATGGGCCGGGCCAGCGACCCCATCCGCCCCAAGCCCCAGCGGCGCTCCAGGTCGTGATGACGCAGCACGTCGAACGCGGGCGTCTCGTAGGGGTGGGCCTTGCGCAGCGCGGCGAGCACCTCGGCCGTGCGGGCCTCGGGCACGACAGCCTCCAGGCGGACCTCGTCGACCCGCTCCAGCCGTCCGGCTTGGCCGATCGCGGGCCGTGCCCCCTCCAACGGCAGGAACGTCCCCTCGCCGGGTGTGCGGAAGCTGCAACAGGCGTAGCGGCCGATGTGCCCGGCGCCGGCCTCGAACAGGGCCTGGGCCACGTCCTCGACGTTCGGCGCCGGCACGAACGTCACCAACTTATAGAAGCGGTTTTGCGAGTCACTCACGTAATCACCGATGGGCCGGGGGTCCACGATACCGAGCATGTCGGCCAACTGGTCGTTGACGCCCCCCTCGGCCACGTCGAACGCGGTATGGATGGAGAGCACCGGGATGTCCGCCCGGATCAGGTCATGCACGGGCCCGGTGGGGCCGGCGGCGAGCACCTGCTTGAGGCCGTCCCAGATGATCGGGTGGTAGCTGAGGATCAGGTCGATCTTGTTGCGGCCGGCCTCCTCCACGACCGCGGCCGTCACGTCGATCGCCAGCATCATGCGGCGCACGGCCTTGTCCCCTCGGCCGACCAACAGCCCCACGTTGTCCCACTCCTGGGCCCGCCGCAGCGGCACCAGCTCATCCACGATGGCGGCGATTTCACTGACCTTCATGGCCTATCAGTCCGTTGAAAAACGTACGGGCCAAAAAAATGGGCCCTTCTTGTCATTCCCGCGAAAGTCGACGACGCGCCTTGGCGGGCGGGAATCCACGCTGTGCGGGCAGAGACATACCATACGCTGA
>DSDH01000317.1 GCA_011055475.1 Phycisphaerales bacterium
GGGCGGATGCGATCCTCGGCGTATACGGACGAGGCCAACATGACGCCCAGAACAGCCATAAGAAAACGTCTTTGACAGGTCATTGTTCTTCCCTCCACATATCAGGGGTTACCGTACTGGTCACGTCGGGGGTTTAGCCGGGTCGGCTGCGGCCTTCCCGCTTATACTTGTCCATCAGAGCCGTGAGCCGCTGGACAATTTCGGGCCGCTCGCGATAGAGGTTCCTGCGCTCAGCCACGTCGGCCGACAGGTCGTATAACTGGCCCGGCGGGTCATCGTCTCGGACGGCGTTCGGGCCGGTCGTATACCGGTTGCCGCCGGAGCCCCGGCACAGGATCAGCTTCCAGCGGCCCTGGCGAATGGCGAACTCGCCGTTCGCGGAGTGATGCACGGTCGCCTCGCGGATCGGCCCGTTGAGCCTGCGGCCCAGCAGCGCCGGCAGGATACTGTAGCTGTCCTCGGCGGCGTCCTTCGGCAGCGAAGCGCCCACAAGGTCCGCACAGGTGGCCATCAGGTCCGTCAGGCAGATCGTCTGCTGGCAGACCGAGCCCGGTTTGATGCGGCCCGGCCAGCGGGCGAAGAACGGGACCCGGTGACCGCCTTCCCAGGCATCGCGTTTGCGTCCGCGGAAGTGATGGTTCGAATAATGTCCATAGTCCGGCACCAGGGCCTGGGTGATGTTCTCCGGCCCGTTGTCGCTGGTGACCATGACCAGCGTGTTCCCGCCGATTCCCAGTCGTTCGACCGTCTCCATCACCTGGCCGATCGTCCAGTCCACCTGCCAGACGAAGTCGCCGTACTCGCCGGCCCGACTCTTGTCCTTGGCCATGGCAACCGGCAGGACCGGCGTGTGCGGCGCAGTCAGCGGAAAGTACATGAAGAACGGCCGGCCCGGTTTGCTTTGCACGTGGTCCTCCATCCACCGGGTGACCCGCTTCGTCAGCTCGGGCAGGACATCGATGTGACGGAAGGCCGGCGCGATCGGCCCGGCCCGCCAGAATCGCGGATGCCCGGATCGCTCGACGTGCTCCGTGGGGGCCTCGACCGGATGATCGTTCTCGACGTAGAGGTACGGCTCCATGTCCAGCGAGGCGGGGATGCCGAAGAAGTCATCGAAGCCCACGTCCACGGGCCCCGGCCGCAGGGGCTTGCCGTAATCGGTCTTGGCCTCATTGCCCAGACCCAGGTGCCACTTGCCGAAGCAACAGGTGGCGTAGCCGTGTTCCTTGAGCAGCGAGGCGACCGTCATCCGGCCCGGCTCGATCAGCATGGGCGAATATCCCCAGAGCACGCCCTTCTTGAGCGCGCTGCGCCAGCAATACCGACCCGTCAAGACGCCGTAGCGGGTGGGGGTGCACACGGCCGACCCCGAATGGGCATCC
This sequence comes from Phycisphaerales bacterium, assembly GCA_011055475.1. Taxonomy (GTDB): domain Bacteria; phylum Planctomycetota; class Phycisphaerae; order Sedimentisphaerales; family Anaerohalosphaeraceae; genus DSDH01. Next base: position 1,383 of record DSDH01000317.1, read on the forward strand.
GTGAAGCGCATGCCCTCGGCCGCCAGGCGGTCCATGTTCGGCGTGGCGATCTTCGAGTCCGGATTGAGGCACGAGACATCGCCGTACCCCAGGTCGTCGGCCAGGATGAAGATGATATTGGGCCTGGAAGGAGATTTGCTGCTCGAGCCTCGGTCCTGGGCGAGGGCGTGACCGGTCCAGGCCAGCGAGATCGCCCCCGCCCCTGCGGCCCCCAGGAAGTCCCGTCGTTTCATCCACACGTCATCCATTGCGAATTCCTTCATCGTCGCGGGCAAGAACTAGTCGGGGGCCGCGGGTACCGGCAGGGACAGCGGGTCGTCAGCGGCCTTCATGGCTCGGATGAGCAGTCGTTGCATCCGTTGGAGATGTGGGGCATGCGCCTCATCCGCGGCCAGGTCGTTCATCTCCAGCGGGTCCTTCTGCAGGTCATACAACCGCCACGTGTCAATGGACGGGTAGTGGAGCAGCTTGAAGCGTCCATCGAAGACCATGCGCTGCTGGTTCAAATAGGCCCCGTAGATGAAGCCATAGCCCATCTGCCCGGGTTCTTCCAGAAAACCCAGCAGGCTGCGGAACTCCACGTGGTCGGGCCGTTCGGCCCCGGCCAGATCGAGCGTGGTGGGCATGATGTCCTGCAGGTATACGGGCGCATCGACCCGGCCGCCGGCCTCGATGCCCGGGCCGCACACGATGAGCGGCACGCGGACGCTGTGGTCGTACAGGTTCTGCTTGCCCATGAAGCCATGGTGCCCCACGGCCAGGCCGTGGTCGGCGGTGAAGAAGATGATCGTATCGTCGGCCTTGCCGCTGGCCTCCAGCGCATCGAGAATCCGCCCGATCTGCGCATCCATGTGCGTGATGATCGCGTAGTATTCTTGCCGGTGGACCTTCACGGCGTATTCGGTCCGCGGAAACGGAGCGAGCTTCTCATCCCGCAACCCCTTGCCGCAGCCGATCGCGTCCTTGTACGGGTATTCGGCCAGGAAGTTGCTCGGCACCTTGACCTTCTCCAGCGGGTACCTGTCGACGTACTCCCTGGGCGACTGGCGTGGGTCGTGCGGCGCGTTGAATGCCAGATACATGAAGAAGGGCTTGTCGCGCCCGGCCGCCTGTCGCAGGTACTCAGTGGCGTCGTCGCCCAGCACCTCGCTCCAGTGCCTGCCGCCCTTCCAGTAGCCGCCGAACTGCGGATCCCACGGGGCCCACGGATCGGGCCGGCCCTCGATGGGGCGGTTGTAACCCTGGGGTGTGTCGTTGGGCATGCCGGGCCGCACGTGGGTCACGTGATCGAAAATCGTCTCCGGGTCGATCTTCACGTGCCACTTGCCCGTGAAGTAGGTTTCGTAGCCGGCGGCGCGGAGCATCTGCGACCACAGCCGGCCGCCTTGGGCCTCCTCCAAGAGCGTGCGGTCCACGGCGCGGGCGTTCCACAGCCATCGGCCCGTGTTCAGCATGGTTCGGCTGGCCACGCAGACCGCGCCCGTCCAGGAACCCATGTTATAGGCGTGGGTGAACGTGACGCCCTTTTTCACCAGCCGATCCAGGTTGGGCGTTTCGATCTCGTCGCAGCCCAACGCGTGGATCGCCTCGAAACACTGATCGTCGGCGAAGAGGAACAGGATGTTCGGCTTCGTGCCCCGCAGGGTACCAGCCGCCCGGCCGGGCGAAGAAAACGCCAGCGAGGCCAAACCGAGGCCCGTCCATTTCAAGAAGCATCGTCGGTTCATCATGCTCCCCTGTTCTCGTTCGCCGGCGGCCCTCGCCCACATGGCCGGTGTCACGGAAGCCGCTCCACGTAGACGAAATACGCCCCGCGGCTTGTTCTATCGCGTTCGATGAGCTCCGTGTCCAGCCGCGTCGAGCCGGCGGGCAACGACAGCGTAAATAGGGCGGCCCTATCCTCCGGGCCGACATCGAGGCGTTCGCTGTGCGCGGCGACTCGAATCCGTGCCTCGACGATGTCCAGGGCCTTGCCGCGCTCGGGGGCGGCGCGCATCGGCAGATCCACTTCTCTGGGCCAGCGGCGCAGCTCGAACCGATAGCGCCCCGCCCGTTCCAGATGCACCGCCCAGAAGCCGTTGGCCTTGAGCCCGGCGAGAACGGCCTGCTGGTTCCACGGCACCGGGCCGTTGTCGGTATGCCAGTCATGGCTGGTCAGCCGAGTAGGATTCTCCCGGTCCGAGCCCAGGACGATCTCGCAGTAGCCGTCGAAGCGGTCGTTGACGTGCTCCCACCAGGTCTCATAGGCCCGCCGCAATTGGGCGACCACGTCCGGGTGGCTCGCGGCCACGTCCTTGGCTTGGCCCGGATCGGCCTGGATGTCGTAAAGCTCCTTGCCGTTGACCAGCCGCCATCGCTCGGTCATCACCGCGCTCTTGCGCCACTTTTCGGGCCATTCGATCCGCTGCGAGTGAACGA
>DSDH01000121.1 GCA_011055475.1 Phycisphaerales bacterium
GCCCTACCTGCCGGACATCCCCGAGTGTCGCCAGGAGCTCGCCAGGTACTACGATTCCGTGGAGCGGGCCGACAAGGGGTTGTTGGAGCTGTTGCGTATCCTGCGCCAGACGGGGCACTGGGATGATACCGTGGTCCTCTACCTGTCGGACAACGGCATTGCCTTTCCGGGGGCCAAGACCACGCTGTATGAGCCGGGGATGCGGCTGCCGTGCGTCGTGCGAAACCCGTTCGCCAAGAAGACCGGCGTCGTCACCGACGCGATGGTCAACTACGCCGACATCACACCGACGATTCTCGATCTGTGCGGCGCCGTGCCGAAAGACTACGCGTTTCATGGGCGCTCGTTCGCGGCGGTCCTGGACCAGGAGCACGCGACCGGCTGGGATGAAATCTACGCCTCGCACACGTTCCACGAGATCACGATGTACTACCCGATGCGGGTGGTGCGGCAGCGGCGGTTCAAGCTGATCTGGAACATCGCGCACGGGCTGCCGTATCCGTTCGCCTCGGACCTGCACGCCTCGGCCACGTGGCAGGCGATTCTCAAGAGCCGGTCGCCCGTGTACGGCAAGCGGCGCGTTGAGGCGTATCTGCATCGGCCGGCGTTCGAATTGTATGATCTGGACAACGACCCGCACGAGGTGCAGAATCGGGCCGACGCCCCGGCGTATCGCGATGTGCTCGATCGGCTCAAGGGCCGGCTCCGGGCCTTTCAGGAACGGACGAAGGATCCGTGGGTCCTCAAGTGGGAGTATGAGTAACCGGCGCATTCGGACGGGGACACGACGAAAAACAGACCGAGTCTTTGGCAGGAGAGGATCATGAATCGGGAACACCTGAATCGGCGGACGTTCTTGAAGGCCATGGGGCTGGCGGCGATCGGCCCGGCCGGCCGGGCCGTCTGTGCCGCCTCAGCGACCGTTGCATCGCGTCCCAACATCATCTATATCATGACGGACGATCACGCGTCGCACGCCATGAGTTGCTATGGCAGCAAGATCAACACCACCCCGAACCTGGACCGGATCGCCCACGGGGGGATGCGCTTCGACAACTGTTTTTGCACCAATTCGATCTGTGCGCCCTGCCGGGCGGTCGTGCTCACGGGCAAGTACAGCCATATCAACGGCGTGCTCGACAACCGCCAGCGTTTCGACGGCGGCCAGGAGACGTTTCCGAAGATCCTGCAGCGAATCGGCTACCAGACGGCCATGATCGGCAAATGGCACCTCAAGAGCGATCCGACGGGGTTTGACTACTGGAACATCCTGCCGGGTCAGGGCCAATACTACAACCCCGACATGATCGAGATGGGCCGCCGCACCCGCTACGAGGGCTACGTGACGGATATTGTCACGGATCGGGCCCTGGAGTGGCTCGAAAGACGGGACGCGAACAGGCCCTTCTGTGTGATGCTGCACCACAAGGCGCCCCACCGCCGCTGGGAACCGGGCCCCAGGCACCTGACGATGTACGACGACGTGACGATCCCGGAGCCTGAGACCCTGTTCGACGACTACGCCACGCGGTCCGATGCGGCCCGGCAACAGGAGATGACCGTCGCTCACCATCTGACGCCGCATGATCTGAAGCTGACCGGTCCGCCCGCCCGGATGACCGAGGAGCAGAAAAAGGCCTGGAACGCGGCCTACGATCCGAAGAACAAGGCCTTCGAGCAGGCCAACCTCCAGGGCAAGGACCTGGTCCGCTGGAAGTACCAGCGGTACATCAAGGACTATCTGCGGTGCATCGCGTCGGTGGACGACAACGTCGGCCGGGTGCTGGACTGGCTCGACAAAAAGGGCCTGGCCCGCAATACCGTGGTGGTCTACACATCCGACCAGGGGTTCTACCTGGGCGACCACGGATGGTTCGACAAGCGGTTCATGTACGAATTCTCGTATCGCATGCCATTGGTGGTCCGTTGGCCGGGCGTCGTCAAGCCGGGCTCGGTCAATGAAGAACTGGTGATGAATCTGGACTTTGCGCCGACGATCCTGGACGCCTGCGGGGCCGATATTCCCCCGGCCATGCAGGGCCGCAGCGTCGCGCCCCTGCTGCGGGGCCGGCGAATCGACGACTGGCGGTCGGCGTGCTATTACCACTACTACGAATACCCGGCCGTGCACATGGTCAAGCGGCACTATGGCATCCGGACCCGGCGCTACAAGCTGATCCACTTCTATCACGACATCGACGCCTGGGAGCTGTACGACCTGGAGAAGGACCCGCTGGAGCTGCATAACGTGATCGATGATCCGGCCTACGCGAAGGTCCGCCAGGCACTGACGGCCGAGCTGTATCGGCTCAAGGCCCATTACGGCGACACCCGCGAGCTGGAGGATCGGCTGCTGGGCGCCGACACGTAGAAAACCGGTGTCCGGATCACGTGATCCTTGTCGAGTCATCCGTCGACAGATGCGTGGTCCAGGGCGAAGGTTGTGGTTTGTCTCCTCGCGCCCGCGATCCTGCGAGTTTCGCTTGTCATCGGGTAGATGAGCGGTTATACGTAGTCACGGCAGGGGACTCGTCTAATGTTGCACCTAACGGGTCTGCATTTGAGAGTTATTATCAAAACGAGAGGACCGGGCGGAATGAGTACAACGCAGCAAGCCGGGCAGGTGAAGCCGATCGATCCGTCGCTGCCGTACAAGGTGGCGGACTTGTCGCTGGCCGAGTGGGGCCGCAAAGAGATGAAGCTGGCCGAGAACGAGATGCCGGGGCTGATGGCCACCCGCGAGAAATACGGCAAGAGCAAGCCCCTGGCCGGCAAGCGGATCATGGGCTCGCTGCACATGACGATCCAGACGGCGATGCTGATCGAGACGCTGGTGGAGTTGGGCGCGGAGGTCCGCTGGGCCTCGTGTAACATCTTCAGCACGCAGGATCACGCCGCCGCCGCAATCGCCGCCGCCGGGTCGGCCGCCGTGTTCGCCTGGAAGGGCGAGACGCTGGAGGACTACTGGTGGTGCACGGAGCAGGCACTGACCTGGCCGGACGGCTCCGGGCCGGACATGATCGTCGACGACGGCGGCGATGCGACGCTCATGGTCACGCAGGGCATGCGGGTGGAGAAGGACCCCGCGTTGCTGAAGAAGAGCTATGACAACCCCGAGTTCCGGATCGTCATGAGCCGCCTGGCGGCCGGCTACAAGGTCGATCCGGAGCGGTGGACGCGTGTGGCCAAGGCCCTGCGCGGTGTTTCAGAGGAGACGACGACGGGCGTGAATCGGCTGTACCAACTGGCCCGAACGGGGGAGTTGCCCTTCGCCGCGGTGAACGTCAACGACTCGGTCACCAAGAGCAAGTTCGACAACCTGTATGGCTGTCGCGAGTCGCTGGCCGACGGCATCAAGCGGGCGACCGACGTGATGATCGCCGGCAAGGTGGTCGTCGTCTGCGGCTATGGCGACGTCGGCAAGGGCTGCGCCCAGTCGATGCGAGGACTGGGCGCCCGCGTGCTCATTACCGAGATCGACCCGATCTGCGCGCTGCAGGCCGTCATGGAGGGCTACGAGGTCACGACCATGGACGAGGCGGCCGCCATCGGCGATATCTTCATCACCGCCACCGGCTGCTGCGACGTGATCACCGGGGCGCACATGGAGCAGATGAAGGACGAGGCGATTGTGTGCAACATCGGGCACTTCGACAGCGAGATCGAGACGCGGTACCTGTACGAAACGCCCGAATGCCGCCGCGAGAACATCAAGCCGCAGGTCGATCAGTGGACGCTGAAAAGCGGCCGGTCGATTATCCTGCTGGCCGAAGGGCGGCTGGTCAAC
>DSDH01000595.1 GCA_011055475.1 Phycisphaerales bacterium
GCAGGGAATTCGGCATCAACCTGACGCCGCTGGCGGTGGACCTGACGACAAAGACCCACCGCGAGGAAGGACAGAACTTGGCCGCGAAGCTGGCCTCTGGCGAGATGGACATCACGGCCATGATCATGGGTGATCTGATCAGCATCGAGGCGATGCGATGCCTCGCTGAGAACGGCATCCGCGTCCCGGAGGATTTCAGTATCGTCGGGCTGTCCGGGACGCAGGTGTGCGAATACTGCACGCCACGGCTCAGCACACTGGTCTCGCCGCTGGTCGAGATCGGCGAGAAGGCCGCGTCGCTGGTCGTGGATGATATCAAGGCCAAGACCCTGGGCGTGAAGCTGGAACCGCGACACGTGACGCTCTCACAGGGCTTCCTTGTACGAGAATCAACGGGCCCGGCCCCCTCCGGGGCCAGGCGGTTAAGTTCGTAAACGTTGCAATTGGAGGATAGGGCATGATGAAAGCCGTCCGGGTCAGGTAGTTCGGCAAGCGTACGCAGGACCACAAGGGTGGTCGCATGAGAACGGATTGTCGGCTGGGCCGTCAATCCACGAAACACGGAACGGGAGTGAAAAGATGAACGAATGTAGTGCTTATGGTTCTGGGGGCGCTGCTATGCAGTGGCCCGGTGATGGCCGGATTCCGTTAGATTCTCGTGCACAGCTACAACTTCACGCCGGAGCCCGTCGCGTCATGGGCGGTCGACCCGGAGCGCACCAAGCTCATCGACGGCATCGTGCCGGAGGCCGGTGAAAACTGGGGCGCCAACAAGACGGTCGGCTGGGAGTTGCCGGCCAATACCGGGCCCACTGTGACCTTCGATCTCGGACAGTCTTACGGGGTCGACGCGATTACCCTGACGCATTTCGGCTCGTATTACGGCTTCCAGGAAGTCACGATCTCTTCGACGGATGACCCGAACATCGCGGACTTCGAGGTCGTCGGGACCTTCCCCAACGCACTGCTTGAAGGCACGCAGAAGGCCGAGTCCGTCCGGCAGGACATCCTCCTGACCGCACCGGGGCGACATTTCAAGCTGGACTTCGTGAGCGCCGAGCCGGGATACGAGAAGGCCTGGACCATGCTGTCCGAGGTGGAGTTCTATCAGTTGGATCCCAACACAATCCTCATCCAGAAGCACCCGCAAGACCTGACGCTGATCGAAGGCAACGACGGGGAGCTGTCCGTCACGGCGTGGGCCAAGACGCCGCCATTGTCGTACCAATGGAAGAAGGACGGTGTGCCCATCGAAGGCGGCACCGACGCCACGCTGTTGATCGAGGCGGCCACCCCCGACGATGCGGGCTCGTACTCGTGCGTGGTCAGCAGCCCGGGCTACCCCACCGGTGTGGAGACGTCCACGGCCGTCGTCCACGTGTTTGCGGCCCCGCCGCTCACGTACTACGGCGCCCGGGTGATCAACCACAATCCCATTGTCTATTGGAGCTTTGACGAAGACGAGGGGCCGGCCATTGAGCTGATGTCGCTGGCGGGCAACCGGATGCTTACGGCCTCCCAGCCGGATCGGTTCCCTCATGAGGACAAGGGCCATGCGATTTCGGTTCACGTCTTTGAGAACGTCTTCGGCACGACGACTCTCAACGCCGTTACCACGAATGGTCCTTTCGCCATCGAGTTCTGGCTGCGTCTCTCGGACCCGACGGTGACGAATCGGTATATCATGGAAATCGGCTTGCCCGGCGGCGCCGGCAATCTGCCCGGCGTGATATTCGGGTACAACCCGATGGAACTGGAGTTTTTCCAGGGCTTCCGAACCACGGGCTTTGTCTACGAGGATCCCAACGAGTGGACCGATTGGCATCATATCGTCCTCGTCGATTACGACGATGAGATAGAAGCGTACGACAACGGCGCCTTGGTGGAAGGATTCACGTATCGAGCCGCCACGGGCAATTACGTGCTGAATCTGAGCCAGGAGATTGCGGTGGGCAGCGTCCGCAAGACCCATCAGGCGTCTCCCACATCCATCATCGAAGGTGATATCGACGAGGTGGCGATTTATGATTTTTCCGGCATGAGCAAAGAGGCCATTCGGGCGCGGGCGCAGGCCATCGCCTTGCACGGGGATCTGAGCGGCCCGGTGTATATCACCGAGCAGCCGAGCGATACGATCGCACCTCCGACGACGGATGCCGTCCTGATGGTGGCGGCGGCGGGCGCCGAGCCCATCCGCTATCAGTGGACCAAGAACGGGGTGCCCATTGACGGGGCGGTCGGACCCGTGCTGGTTCTGCCGAACGTCCGGCCGGTCGTGGACGATGGGACGTACGTCTGCCTGGTGGAGAACGACGAGGGAACGGAGGAATCGCAGCCGGCGGTGTTGACCGTGGCATGCTATTACGACATCCCAGGTGACCTCAACAGTGACTGCATCGTCGATCTGGTGGACCTGGCGATCATGGCCGCCCACTGGCTTGAAGACAGCAGCGTTCTGCCGTAGCCGGTTGAGCATCGCCCCTCGTGGCAGGATGCACCACCCGCCCTCAGGCACGGGGGTGCATGGAAACGAGAATCCGTGGGGGCCGTCGTCTGGGGGACGGCCTCCACACTGCCCCTTGGATAGGGGGACGGTATGGAAACGCCCAACGGAAACTCGCGAAGACACGGGTTCACACTCATCGAACTGCTCGTGGTGATCGCCATCATTGCCATGCTGCTCAGTGTCCTGCTGCCCAGTCTGGGCATGGCCAAGCGACAGGCCAGGAGAATCATCTGCCGGGCACACCTGCATTCATGGGCGGCGATCTTCGCCCTCTACGCAGAGGACAGCCAAGGCAAGTTCCCCTTGTGGTACAACGATTACGCGGATCGGGGCAACATGTGGATGGACGTGCTCATTCCGTACTATGACGACATCGAGAAGATGCGGTTTTGCCCCGAAGCCCTGAAAGACAAGGACCGCCGCCCCGATCTGAGCACGGCGGACAACTACGGCGGGGCGTTCCGAAGCTGGTTGCATCCCACGCCGCACGGCCACATCGGCCCGTATGGTGGCGATATGTGGGCCAATGGCAGTTACGGTATTAATCACTACGTCTATGGATACAACCCCGACCATCCGCCGTGGACGCAGACGTACGATAAGGACGTGCCGTGGGGCACGATCGGGGGAACGGGCAACGACTCACGGGTTCCGCTGTTGTTTGACTGCACGTGGGCCGGGACGTTTCCCAGTGAGACGGACAGGATCCCCCCGTCCGGCGATGATATGTACCCCCCGCAAGGCTGGGGCCTGGGGATCGAATGCGAGATGGCGCGCGTCTGCCTCAGCCGGCACGGCAAGGTAAACAACATGCTGTTCATGGATTTGTCGGTGATCCCGGTCTACCTGCCCGATCTGTGGGGGCTGAAGTGGCATCGAAAGTGGCGGCCCGTGCATTACACCAGAGAGGACTTCAGAGACGAGAACGGGAACATCTGGCTGCGCTGACCGAACGACAGTCGTTGAGGCCCCGGGGGCGGATCATGAAAGGACAGCCGATGCAAAGAAGGCTTGCGCTCCAACTTGCGATATTATCCGTCGTCCTCCTGGTGTCCGTGCCAGCGGTGCCGCGGGAGTTTTTTGTCACGTGTGGAGCCGACAACGATCTCTACCGCGTTCTGCTCCGCAACGGCATGGAATGCTCACGGTATGATACGGCCAAGCAGGCCATAGAGAGCGCCCCTGAAGGTTCGGCGGTTCTCATCCTCGCGGGCGATTATCCGACGGCCGCGACGGAGGTTGACCCCGCCCTGCTGGCCAGGGCCGAGCGGAAGA
>DSDH01000255.1 GCA_011055475.1 Phycisphaerales bacterium
CCGTGGACACCTTGTCGTTTCTTTCGACCCTCATCTGCACACCCCGCAGCCAGCGTCCGCTTCTCGTTCGCCAACTCCTGCCGGCGCCGACACGCTGAGCGGACCACCCGCTAAACAGATACGGAATACAAGGAACGATGGCACAGAGTCTTCGCGTTCACAGATGCCGAAGTGTTTGAGAAAATGAGGCGACTTCATGAGAGACTCGACGAGAAGAAACAGAACGCGACAGAGGAAGAGCAATATGTCAATGACTGCATCAAAATCATCATGGACGGTGGCATTCCTGAACCTGCGGACAGACATCAAGTTCTGTGCGCCGTTGCTGGGCTTCGTGCGAGGACGTATGTCAGAAGCCTGAGACGGGAAGCTGAAGGAATTGCCAAGAAACTCGCGGACGACATCCGTGTGGACCGCAGGCGGATTATGACCAATATTGTCCAGCAATCGGTCATGAAGTACACAAGACAGGAGGAATTGGAAGAAGACCTGCACGAGGCGATTCGAATTGCCTTCTCGCGAGACGGTCAGCCCAAAGTGATCCATGCCGCACAGTCGAATGCTACAATTCTGCACGGATTAGTTGACAAGGCATTGCTCTTATTTCACACCTTTTATGTGCCTTCGCGGGAAGAGTCTCTGGAGAAGGTCAATCTTGTGAAGGACCAAATCAGAGACGGATTCCAGGAGTTTGTTTCCCAACACTTTGGTGTGAGTAAACGGCCTTGCGGCTGTATGGGGGGTGAACACATGTGTCAGCTCAATCCAGAAAACGAGGCTGACCGGCACAAAACCGCTCAGCGGGCACGAAACCCCGGATTCATCTGTGTCCGATGCGGCCGGGTTGCAGATCAGTCGGAGTTTCTGTGTGAGGCGGTCGAGATAAAGGCTTGACGTCTGCGCCGCCTGAAGTACACTCATTTTTTGGAGGTTCGCCAAGCGGGTGGCCGAAAAAAAGGATAGAGGGTTGTGAGAGTCTGAGGGGAATGAGCCATGGCGGTCACAGCAAAGCACATCCTGAAGCTGATAGCCGATAAGTTCGACCTGCGGCGAGAGTGCTTTTCCGACCGCATAAGGTTACAGAAGATCATCTATCTCCTTCAATCCTATGGGATGAAGCTGGGCTATGGATTTGGCTGGTACAGAAATGGTCCCTATTCGCAGGACTTGGTTTACGATGCGTACACCGTCCTCAAGTCCGAAAGCAAGACTTACGGAACGCAGGTTCGAGAACTCCGGCTAAGTGAGGAGGCAGAGAGCCGCCTCAACCGTTTCAGGGACACCCTCGGCGATGCCTTTGCAGATCCCCGCAAGCTTGAGTTGGCAGCCTCTGTGGACTTCCTGCGCCGGACGTGGTATCCCGATGCAACACCTAGCGACATCTACGATAGACTTCAAGAACACAAGGCACAACTGCATGACGGCAGCTCGTTCTCTAGGAAGGACGTTGACGAGGCCCTTGCTCTTCTCGACCAGCTTGCCTGTCGCCTCAACTGAACTTGGTTGGGATCCCCGAGAATGTAACGCATCCCCTTTGGCGCGGTAGTCCGCCCAGGGCACTGTGTCCGCCGGATGACCGACACACCTTGGCACAGGGCTCATGCCATCCTTTCCTCCAAAGACGACGAGGAGATGGCGGTAGTCCTGTCAATGCTGTATGATGCTGGCGGTGAATGCGGGGGGCGGTGCGGGTTTTTGGAGGCCAGATGATGCGGGCACGGGTGGTTGTGTGCGGGGTGGTGCTGTCGGCGGCGTGTGGTGTGGTCTGGGTGACGGGACAGACGGCCGAGCCGGCCAAGGCGTCCGACCCGATCCGGCTGATCGTCCGGGCCGATGACATGGGCAGCAGCCACGCCGCGAACGTGGCCTGCCTCCAGGCGTGCACCGCGGGCATCGCCCGGTCCATCGAGGTCATGGTGCCGTGCCCGTGGTTCAACGAGGCCGTCCGCATGCTCCGGGAGCATCCGGATATCGACGTGGGCGTGCACCTGACGCTGACCAGCGAATGGGAGGGCGTCAAATGGGGCCCGGTCACCCAGGCCCCCAGCCTGGTCGATGCCCAGGGACACTTCTACCCGATGACCAGCCAGCGCGAGGACTTCCCGCCGAACACGGGCTTCCTGCAGTGCGGCTACAAGCTCGACGAGGTCGAGGCCGAGCTGCGGGCCCAGATCGAGCTGGCCCGGCGGCACCTCCCGCAACTCACGCATATCACGTCGCACATGGGCACGCCCACCAGCACGCCGGCGCTGCGGGCGATCGTGGCCCGGCTGGCGGCGGAGTACGGCCTGCTCTATCGGATCGAGGGCGTGCGTTCGGCGGGCGGATTCGGCGGCAGCACGACCACGCCGCCGCAGAAGATCGCCGCGCTGGTCGCAATCCTGGAGGCCCTCGCGCCCGGCACATCCCTGTTCGTGGACCATCCGGGGCTCGACACGCCCGAGATGCGGGCCATCGGCCACAAGGGTTACGAGCACGTCGCGGCGGACCGCGCGGGCGTGACCGCGGCCTTCACGTCGCAGGCGGTCAAGGACGTGATCCGCCGCCGCGGCATCGAGCTGGTCAGCTACGGCGATCTGAAGCGGCAGGCCGAGGCCGATGCGGCCCAGGACAAATGATGAGGCGCAGGGGAGTAGGCACAGATTGAGGAGAGACCGATGAGTTCGAGCAGGCGACGGGTACGGGCCTGGGTTTGCGGCATGGCGTTCTGCGGCGTGGTGTGCGGGTTGAGTGCCGCGCGGGCGGATGTGATCGAGCTGGGCGAGCTGGACTTGGTGAAGATGTCTGCCGGCTGGGGGGCGCCGGTGCGGGACGCCTCCATCGAAAAAAAGCCCATGTCCATCGCCGGCGAGGCGTTCGAGCGGGGCGTGGGCTCGCACGCGGGCAGCGAGATGCACATCGCCCTGGATGGCCGCGCCGAGCGGTTCACCGCCAAGGTCGGCGTGGACGATGAGACCCAGGGCCGCGGCACCGTGCGATTCAAGGTCTACGGCGATGGGCACAGGCTCTTCGACAGCGGCGTCATGAAAGGGCGGCAGAAGGCGGCCGGCGTGGATGTGCCGCTGGGCGGCGTGCGGCGGCTGATCCTGCTGGCGACCTCGGCCGGCGACGGCATCAGTTACGACCACGCCGACTGGGCCGACGCCCGGATCGTCTACAAGGGCCAGCCGCCCGTCGCCACCGACCCGCTGCGGGAAGAACCCATCCTCCTGACGCCGCCGCCCGACCCGGCGCCGCGGATTCACGGGCCCTCGGTCTACGGGGCCCGGCCGGGCCGGCCCTTCGTGTATCGCATCCCCACGACGGGGATTCGGCCCATGCGGTTCTCGGTTGACGGCCTGCCCGATACGCTCCGGCTGGATGCCGAGCAGGGCATCCTGAGCGGCACGACGCCCGCCGTGCCGGGCCGCTACGCGATGGTGTTCCAGGCCCGCAGCGACCGGGGCCGCAACCGGAGGGCCTTTACGCTGGTGGTCGGGCCCACGCTGGCCCTGACGCCGCCGATGGGCTGGAACCACTGGTACACGTTCTATCATCGTCCCACGGATGAGCTGATGCGCACGGCCGCGGATGTGATGGTCGCATCGGGCATGGCCGACGTGGGCTACCAGTACGTGAACCTGGACGATTGCTGGATGGTGCGGGTGGGCTCGGACGACCCGGTAATCGGCGGCGAGCTGCGCAACCCCGATGGCGGCATTCGGCCCAACGGCAACTTCCCGGATATGAAGGCCCTGACCGACTACATCCACGGCAAGGGCCTGCGGGCCGGTCTGTA
>DSDH01000688.1 GCA_011055475.1 Phycisphaerales bacterium
ATGGGCCGACCCTGCTCGATGAGCCGGGCGAACTTGTGGATCGCCAGGTCCGGCCGCTGTCGCGGTCCGTACACCGTAAAAAACCGCAGACACGTGACCGCCAGGCCATACAGGTGGCTGTATGTGTAGCACAGCAACTCGCCGGCCTTCTTGGTGGCCGCATAGGGCGAGATGGGATAGTCCACGTTGTCCGTCTCGCAGAACGGCACCTTTTCATTGTTGCCGTACACGCTGGAGCTGGAGGCGAAGACAAATCGCGGCACGTCAAACCGTTGCGCCGCCTCCAGAAGGACCGCCGTGCCGTTGACGTTCACGTTCTGGTAGCCCACCGGATCGGCGATGCTGGGTCGAACCCCGGCCTTGGCGGCCAGGTGGATGACCACGCTATAATCCCGATCGGCCAGGGCCGAGGCCACCGTGTGCTCATCGCGGATATCCCCCTGGATCAGCTCGAACGCGGGGTGGTCCGACAGGGCGGCGAGATTTCGCCACTTGACGGCCGGGTCGTAGAACGGATCAAAATTGTCCAGGCCGACCACGCGCCACCCCTCGGCGACGAGTCGCTCGCACAGGTGTGACCCGATAAATCCGGCCGCGCCCGTCACCAGGGCCTTCATGGACGTTCCCCTTCGGACGGATGGGACGGGCCGTTATGAGGCGGCTCGATGGCGCCGCCCAACTCACGAATCAACCGTCGCATCGCATCGGCCATATCCGGGCGTTTCAGGGCGAACTCGAGGTTCGTGCGGATGAAGCCTTCCTTGTTGCCGATGTCGCACCGACGGCCGACGAGCCGACAGGCGTACATCGGGCGGCGTCGCACCATCCGCCGCATGGCATCGGTGATTTGAATCTCACCGCCCCGCCCGGGCGCGGTCTGTTCGATATCTTCGAAGATGTCGGGCGTCAGGATGTAGCGGCTGGCGATGGCCAGGTTGGAGGGCGCATCGGCCGGGTCGGGTTTCTCCACGAAGTCCCTCACACGCAACAGGCTCGGCTCGATTTCCTCCCCATCGATCACGCCGTAGCGATTCACGCGGTCGGGGTCGACCGGCTCGACCAGCACCACGGGCCCGTCACAGCGGCTGTAGGCGTCGAGCAATTGCCGCAGGGCCGGCGTTTCGGCGTCGATAAGCGTATCGCCCAGCAGGACGGCGAACGGCTCGTCGTTCACGTGGTACCGCGCACAATAGACCGCGTCGCCCAGGCCTCGGGTCTGTTTCTGCCAGACGAAGTGAATGTCGGCCAGCTCGGAAATCCGGCGAAGCTCGGCGAGCACCTCGTGGCGGCCCTTTTCCAGCAGTTGGGCCTCCAGTTGAAAGCTGCGGTCGAAGTGCTCCTCGATGGCCCGTTTGCCCTTGCCGATGACCATCAGCACGTCGCGAATACCCGCCGCGACCGCCTCCTCGACCACGTATTGGATCACCGGCGTGTCGACGATGGGCAGCATCTCCTTGGGCTGCGACTTGGTCGCCGGTAGGAATCGCGTGCCGAACCCGGCGGCGGGGATGACGGCCTTGCGAATCACGATGGGCCTCGCTGATCCGGCCGGGCAACGCGCGGCTTGATGGTCTTGGCGCCGATCCGCGCCAACTCCTGGCGCAACGCCCGAAACATCTTTTCGTTTTCGTAGATCCCCACGATCGCCCCCCCGGAGCCGGTGAACTTGGCGCTGGCGCCGATGCGGCGGGCCGTCTCGACCATTTGCACGTGGTGGGGATTCAGCCGGTAAATGCGTCGTCGTCGGTCAAAGTTCGCATTGAGCAGCTTGCCCAGCGCCTCAGTTTGTCTCTTTTCTATGCACCGCCGTGCTCGGCGTGTCAGGTTCGCCCAGAACCGCATCGCCGCGTGCACTTTCGAATCGCCCAATTCAAACCGCGCCCGCACGTCGTTGTGGAACACCTCGGTCGGCTCGGAGAAATCGTCGGCATAGGCCACATACAGCCGCGGCAGCAGCCCCGGATCCATCGGCTCGTAAAGACCGTGTCCCTGTTTTTCCATCAGGACCTTGTCGAAATCCATGTACACCAGGCCCTCATAGACCTGGATGACGCGGTCCTGCAGGCCGGCGGAAATACGCAGCTCGTCCTTCTCGGCCGAGAGAACCAATGCCGCCTGCATGGGCTTGGGGATCGCGACGCCATAGAACGTCATCAGCGCCCGCAGGCACGCGGTGATGATCGCGCTGCTGCCGGCCAGGCCCACGCCGTGGGGAATATCCGTGCGGTAGCGCAGCGTGAAGTTCTTGTCGTGCAACTCGATCTGGTTGTCGCGGCAGTAGTCGCAGAACCGCTTGACCGTCGCCTTGAGCAGGCGGATGCCGCCGTAGTATCCGTGCAGCTCCACGTCCCGCACCAGGGCGGCCACGCTGCCGAAGACGCTCTGGTCCTTCTGACTGGGCAGAATCTCCAGCTCGGGGCTCTCGTAGAGGATGACCTCGGCGCAGAAATTGGTGAAGGCAAAGCCGATCGTGCGGCCAAAGTACCCGTCCGAGGGGTTGCCGATCAGGCCGACGCGCGGGTAGGCCTTGGTGCGGATAATCATGACCGCGGGTTCCTTCTCTGATCGCCCATTCGGCTCCTCACGCCCGGCGACTCGTCACCGACTTCAGGGGTCTCAACGCCCGCGAAAACATACCCGCCGATGTTGGAGTTCGCAAGTCCCGTCTGCATTTGAACATACGTTCGAGGAGGGTGGGATGGGTCGAGGCGCACTCCGTCCCCGTCGGTTGCGCGTGGCCGGGGAATAAGCCTGCCCCGCCGGGGTCTTGTCCCGGTCTAAAGAAGAGAAACCCGGCTCGACCGAACGCACCGACTCATCCTGCGTAAGTATCGGCTCGAAAAAGACATAGCATAAGCACGGCCGCCCGCTGAAATCCGTCCCCGGCCGCTGTTTCTGTTCATGAATACGCTCATGGCGAACACCTGGTTCCAGTCTGACTCACGATGCATTATCGGGTGTTCCGCCATCCGCCGACTCGGGCCGGTAGATACAACAGGTTTTGTCCGTTTCCCAGATCGCCACCTCTTCCAGTTTGGCCGGGTCCAGCCGGCCCTGGAGGCATCGCCACGCCATGACCGCGAGATTCTCCACGCTGGGGATCGCCTCGGCGAACTGAGGCACATCCAGGTTCAGATTCTTGTGGTCCACCCGCGACAGGAACGCCTCCTCGACGATCTGCTGGAACCGGGCGATCCGCCAATCCTCACGGGCCACCGGACAGCGGACCTTGACCTCCAACACGTAGTTGTGCCCGTGGCCGGTGGGGTTGGCACACTTGCCGAACATCTCGGCGTTTTCCTCGGGGCCAAAGCGGCTGTTCCACAGGGTGTGCGTGGCGGCAAACTCGAACTTCTCACTGAACAGCATCACGGTCGTGTCCTCCGGCCAAATCGCCAGTGTCCGATAAGGATTCAGCGCAAGATACAGACAGCCCACTCGGGCCGTCGCCAGCCGGCCCTCCAGGGCTTGTCGGGCTTCGTGCAGGAGCCCGACGAGGTCCGACAAACTCACGGCCTGCCCGTCCCTGAAACGCCTTCGGATGTGCTCGGCCAGCAGGGGCACCGTGTGTTCGCGGGCCTGCCGGTCGATCTCCATGACGTTCACGACGAAGCCCGTATCCGGATCGAGCGGGCCGGCCACCTCGATGGTCAGGGCCAAGAAGAGGCACAACCCCTCACCGCTCGGCACCGACGCGTAACTGTTGGCCCCCTCCTGGGAGAAGGGGCCGAACGGGTTGATCGAGAAACGGACTTGACGCGTGAGTCGGAACAT
>DSDH01000047.1 GCA_011055475.1 Phycisphaerales bacterium
GACGCTCACGCGCAAACGGACGCGGCGCTGTTGGACTCCTTGCGTCGGGCCATCGACAACGTGCGGGCGTATCAGTCGGCCATCTTCATCGGCGACAGGGGCAAGGCCGATTCGCCGGGCATCCGCTACACCCCCATCCGGCGCGTGGGCGTGTGCGTGCCGGGGGCGTCGGCGCCGCTGCCTTCGACGGTCATCATGACGGCGGTGCCGGCCCAAGTGGCGGGCGTCAGGGAGATTGCCGTCGTTTCCCCGCCACGCTATCAGGGCACGATTCACCCCGTGATTCTGGCGGTCTGTCACGAGCTAGGCATTCGCGAGGTCTATCGCGTGGGTGGGGCGCAGGCGGTCGCGGCGCTGGCGGCCGGCACGCGGACCATCCCACGGGTGGACAAGATCGTTGGACCCGGCAACACGTGGGTCCAGACGGCCAAGAAACTCGTCGCCGGTTCCTACGTGGGGATCGATTCGATCGCCGGACCCAGCGAGGTGTTGATCGTGGCCAATGACCAGGCCCGGCCGGCGTGGGTGGCGGCCGACATGCTCAGCCAGGCCGAGCACGCCCCCGGCAGCGCTCTCGTCGCCACGGACTCGGCCGACCTGGCCCGGGCAGTGCTGGAGGCGCTGAAAAAGCAGGTGGTGGAACTGCCGCGTGGCACCGAGACAATCCGCTGCCTGCTGGACTACAGCAAGATCCTCGTGTTCGACGCGTTCGACGCCGTGATCGACTTCGCCAATGCCTGCGCGACCGAGCACCTCGAGATTCAGTGCGGCGACGCCGACCGGAGCGTCGCACAGCATATCGTCAACGCCGGAGCGATGTTCATCGGCCCTTACAGTCCCGTGGCCGTGGGCGATTACTGGGCCGGGCCGAGCCATACGCTGCCGACGGGCACCACCGCGCGGTTCTACAGCGCCGTGACCAGCAACGATTTTGTCAAGAGCACCAGCCTGATCGCCTGCAACGCCGAGTGCCTGGCCCGCGATGCCGAGCACATCATCCGCCTGGCCCGGACCGAAGGGCTCGATGCGCACGCCCGGAGCATTGAAATCCGCCGCGGAACCTGACGGGGGGATCGGCGTCGCTCAGGCCTGCGTGTCCCGCGGGCGCGTGGAGAGCAGGATGAGATTGCGAAGCGCCTGCGCATCGCGGGCCTGCCGCCAGCGCTTGTCGAAGTCCTTGCCCTGCACGACGTGGGCGATGGCCATCAGCGCCCGCAGGTGGTAGTTGCGTTCATCCTTGCTGCCGGCCAGGATGAACATGGCGTGGACCGGCTGATCGGTGTTGGGGTAGTCGATCCCGTCGACCGACCGGACCAGAACCAGGTCGAAGCGGTGCTCCCCGGGCACGATGATATGGGGAATCGCCAGGCCCGGCGTGATGACGGTCGAGCCCTCGGCCTCGCGACGGACCAGCCGCTCAAACAGTTCTTTCTCCCCCAACCCCAGCCGCGCCGACAAGACCGCCGCGACGTTGCCGAACACCTCCTCGGCCACGCGGCGGCCGGCAATATCCAGGATCTCGCAGCGTTGCACCAGATGATCGAACCGATCCGCCACGATTGCATCCCGCTCCATCAGGATGTCCCGCAATTCATCCTCCAGGGTCACGGTCCGCAGTTGACGGTCCGTGACCCGCTCCACCACGTGCATCGCCGCCGAGACCTGGCGGACGCGCTGCCGAACGTAGATAAAATACCAGAGGATGCTCAGCGTGATGAATCCGGCCGAGATGCCCAGCGGCGCCAGCCCCATGTCCACAATCAACAGCACGTACAAGATGATGGCCGTCACTTGCATGTAGGGATAGAGCGGTGCGCGGAACTTGGGGCGATAGGACTGAATACGGCTTTCACGCATGATGATGACGCTGGCGTTGTCCAGCAGGAACAGAAGGATCAACAGCGTTGAGGCCGTCTTCGCCAAGGCCTCCAGGTCCAGCAGGACCAGGGCGACCGCCAGGAACCCCCCCGTCAGCAAGACGCTGACCAAAGGCGTCTGGAAACGGGGATGCACCCAAGCCACGCCGGGCGGCAGGAGCCGATCGCGACTCATGGCCATCGGCGTCCGCGAGGCGGTCAGGATTCCGCCATTGGCCGTCGTCACGTAGGCCGCCATACCCGCGACGCCCAGTACGACAAAGCCGAAGAATCCCATAAACCGTTCGGCCGCCAGCGACAGCGGCGCGTTGCTCGCCGCCAGCTCCTCCGGGTCGCACACCCCCACGGTGACCGCCACGGCGCCCACGTAGAACAGGGTCACGACGAGCCACGCCACAAACATGCCCCGCGGCAGGCTTCGA
This sequence comes from Phycisphaerales bacterium, assembly GCA_011055475.1. GTDB lineage: Bacteria > Planctomycetota > Phycisphaerae > Sedimentisphaerales > Anaerohalosphaeraceae > DSDH01. The sequence continues at coordinate 2,300 of DSDH01000047.1, forward strand.
CCGGGATGTTGGATCTCCTCGGCGATGGCGGCCACACTGGTCAGACCGCCGAAACTGACGAACACCAGGCCGGAGGTCGCCAGAATCTCCATCCAGCCCCGCGCCAGAAACCCGTCGAACTGCTGAACCTGAACCTCGCCGAATCCCTTGCCCACGAACAGCACCAAGACCATCAGAAGTACCCCGACCAGAGCCACCTGGAATCCCGCCGCGTGCCGGACGCTCAAGGCGTTGATCGCCGTGAACCCGGCGCAGCACGCGACCGCCAGAAGCCGAACCTGCCAGGCGCCGAGGGAGACACCTGCGAACCGATCCAGGAGGATTTCCAGGAACAGGGCGATCCCCATGATGGCGAACCCGCTCTTGAGGGCCAGGGAGAACCACAGGGCCAGACCGCCGAAAAGCCCCCACACCGCTCCCAAGCTGCGCCCCACGAAGAAGCATGCACCCCCGGCACGAGGCATGGCCGTGGCCAATTCGGCCTCGCACATCAGACTGGGTAAAACCAACAGCGCCGCCAGCAGGTACGAGAGAATCACGCCGGGGCCGGCCTTGGAATAGGCCAAACCGGGCAGAACGAACAGCCCGGAACTGATCATGGCCCCGGCCGCCACGCTGAAAACGCCGAGGGACCCCATCGTCCGCTGGAGCTTGGCTTGGCCCATCATAGAGTCCTTTCCACCTCAAGACCGCAAGGCCGAGCGACGCCCCCGCACGAGTCTGGGCTGCTCCCTCTGAGAACCCGGCCGTGTTATATTCGATGCCCGTTATCGTAAGGTTCGCGTCCAGAAACGTCCATCTTGACTTATCCAAGTTCTTGGCCATCCGTGAAGAATGCACAACGAGCCATACCGTCTTCGCTTGCCATGCCCCGACCGGGCCGTTGCCCACGCCAACAAGGGATGACACGTCTTGCTGAAAGGACCCGACCGACACGCGTGTTCCATGCCCGGGCGAGGGGGGGCATGCCACCCGACGAATGTCCGCGGTTGAAAACGTTTACCTTCATTTGCCCAAGGTCTTGCGGTTGCCGTAAGGAAGCGCTCCTCGTGGCCGTTTCCAGGCCCCAAAGACCGTATGTTGGCCGCTCCGAGGGATCGCATGCGCCCGCCCTCGTGACCCGCGGGGGACCGATGCAGAGGCTGCGCAGGGCTGCGTTAGCCCCATTTCAGGCCCTCCGACGTTGACACGAAGGGCCAAAGAAGATATGCTAATAGTACCATCTGAAACCGGCGTTTGTCCGGTTGAGAGGGCAATCGGTTCTTTCGCCTTTATCTGGAGGTAGAGGGATGAGTTCTCAAGGTGCTCCCCAAGGGTGGATCGTCTGGGCGTACGGTCTGATTGTGGTCGGGTCCGCGTGGGCGCAGTTTCAGGAAGTCCGGGTGACGACCGACCCCGGAACGCAGTCTCAGGCGGCCGTTTCCGGTGATCGCATCGTCTGGCGCGATTCACGAAACGGCAACTACGA
>DSDH01000040.1 GCA_011055475.1 Phycisphaerales bacterium
CGCCGAGGGGGCGAATCTGCTGCTTTGCGACGTGAAACACATGGACCCGGCCAAACACAAGGCCCTGACCGGCGTAGACAATGGGCGGATTCTGGAAAATCTGCGGCGGCTGGTGAGCGGTGCGGCGAGGGTTATTGTTCGCATTCCGGTGATTCCCGGATACAATGATGACGTGGCCAACGTGGAGGCGGCCGGGGCGTTTCTCGCCGGGGCCGGGGCCGTGGAGCGGGTGGAGTTGCTGCGGTACAATCCCGGCGGGCTCGACAAGGCCGCCCGGCTCAGCGGCGAGTTCGACCTGGTGCGCCCCCAGGAGCGGGATGATGGGGTGATGGAGGGTCTGGCGGCCGTGCTGCGGCGATTCGATCTGAACGTCATGGTAGGTGGGTAGTGTATGAACGAGCGGGTGCAACGGCTTCGGGAGCAAAGTGTTTCCATCACGCCTTATCTGTCCACCGAGCGGGCGGAGCTGATCACGGACTTCTATGAGAGCGATGAACCGTGGCGTCACTCGGCCGTGATGACGCGGGCGCTGGCGTTCAAGCACCTGATGGAGCACAAGGCCATCTGCATCAACCCCGGCGAGTTGATCGTCGGCGAGCGGGGCCCGGCCCCCAAGGCCACGCCGACCTACCCCGAATTGTGCTGCCATGACCTGGAGGACCTGCGGATTCTGCACACGCGGGCCAAGACCCGCTTTGACGTGTCCGAGGAGGTGCGACGAGTCTACGCCGAGCGGATCATTCCGTTCTGGCGGGGCAAGACCCTGCGGGAGAAGGTGTTCGCGGCGATGACGCCCGAGTGGCACGCGGCGTTTGAGGCGGGCGTATTCACCGAGTTCATGGAGCAGCGGGCCCCCGGCCACGCGATTCAGGATGATAAGATCTACCGGGCCGGGCTGGAGGACTTCAAGCAGCGCATCGCCCAAAAGCAGGCCGCGGTCGACTGGCTCAACGATCCCCGTGCGTACGACAAGGACCAGCAATATCGGGCGATGACGATCTGTGCGGATGCGGTGATCACGTTCGCCCGGCGGTACGCCGAGGAGGCGCTTCGGCTGGCGGAGCAGGAGACCGACCCCACCCGGCGGGCCGAGTTGGAGCGGATCGCCGAGGTGTGCACCCGCGTGCCGGCCCGGGCGCCGCGCGATTTCTGGGAGGCGCTGCAGATGTACTGGTTCGTGCATCTGGCGGTGATCACGGAGTTGAACACGTGGGACTCGTTCAACCCCGGCCGGCTCGATCAGCATTTGCACCCGTTCTATAAACGGCAGATCGAGGAGGGCTCGCTCACCGAGGAGCAGGCCCGCGAGCTGTTGCAATGCTTCTGGGTCAAGTTCAACAATCAACCCGCCCCGCCCAAGGTGGGCATCACCGAGGAGCAGAGCGGTACGTATACGGATTTCGCCCTGATCAACGTGGGTGGCGTGCGGCCCGAGAGCGGCGCCGATGCCGTCAACGAGGTCTCGTATCTTATCCTGGACGTGGTCGAGGAGATGCAACTGACGCAGCCCAGCGCGTGTGCGCAGATCAGCGTACACAATCCGGATCGATTCGTGCGGCGGGCCTGCCGCGTGATCCGCCGGGGTTTTGGCCAGCCGAGCCTGTTCAACACCGATGTGATCGTGCAGGAGATGCTCCAGGACGGCAAGACGCTGTTCGACGCCCGCTCGGGTGGGCCCAGCGGCTGCGTCACGGTCAGCGCCTTCGGCAAGGAAAGCTGTACGCTGACCGGCTATATCAATTGGCCGAAGATCCTCGAATTGGCGATGCATGATGGGATCGATCCGCGCACGGGCGAGCGCGTGGGTCCGGCCACGGGCGATCCGCGGTCGTTTAGCTCGTTCGAGCAGGTGATGGACGCGTACAAGACGCAACTGCGGTACTTCGTCGATCTCAAGATCGCCGGCAACAACGTGATCGAGCGTCTGTTCGCCCGGTTCATGCCCGCGCCGTTCATGTCGCTGGTGATGGACGACTGCATCGAAAAGGGCTTGGACTATCACGAGGGCGGCGCCCGCTACAACCCCACCTACATCCAGGGGGTGGGCATCGGGACACTCACCGATGCGCTCTCGGCGATCAAGCACCACGTGTTTGACACGCGCGAGGTGACGATGGAGACGCTGTTGGAGGCGACCGAGGCCGATTTCGACGGCCACGAGCTCCTGCATCGCCGCCTGCTGGAAAAGACGCCGAAATACGGCAACGATGATCCGCGGGCGGATGCCATCGCCGCGGCCGTCTTCGAGGCGTACTACGAGGTCCTGAACGGTCGACCCAACACCAAGGGCGGGCACTACCGCGTGAACCTGCTGCCGACGACGGTGCACATCTACTTCGGCTCGGTCCTCGGTGCGTTGCCCAGCGGCCGCCGCCGGGCCCAGCCGGTCTCCGACGGCATCAGTCCCGAACAGGGCGCCGACCGCCACGGTCCGACCGCGGTCATCCAATCCGCGTCGTGGATCGATCACGCCCGGACGGGTGGGACCCTGCTGAACATGAAGTTTCATCCACAGGTGTTGGCCGGCGATGAGGGCATCGCCAAGCTGGCTCACTTGGTCCGGTCGTACTTCCGCTTGGGCGGGCACCACGTGCAGTTCAACGTGATCGATGCCGAGACGCTCCGCCGGGCCCAGGAGCGGCCCGAGGAAAACCGCGAGCTGATCGTCCGTGTGGCCGGCTACAGCGATTACTTTGTCGATCTCGGCCGCGAATTACAGGATGAGATCATCGCCCGCACCGAGCAGCGGAGTCTATAAGTTGCCCGGCCCCTGCGGTTCGAGATTGCGTATGACGGTGTTGTCCTCAGCGAAGGCAGACGCGCCCGTTGGTGAGGGGCAGCTTCTCGGATGGTTCCATGGCCCGTAACACGACACGTACCTACACGGTCAGCGAGGTCAGCACGCTGATCAAGGTCGCCCTGGAGGGTGGCCTGCCCGGCCGGCTCACCGTCACCGGGCAGATCAGCGGTTTCAAGCGGCACGCCAGCGGGCACGCATATTTCGCGCTGAAGGACGACAAGTCCGTCCTGGCCGCCGTCATGTGGAAGAGCAAGCTGGCCGCGGTGCGTTTCGCGCCCGAGGATGGCATGGCCGTTCTGGCGACCGGTTACATCGACCTTTATGAGCCCACCGGCAAGGTGCAGTTGTACGTGGATCGGCTCGAGCCGGCCGGCGTGGGGGCGCTGCAGGTCGCCTTTGAGCAGATGGTCAAGCGGCTCCGCGCCGAAGGGCTTTTCGACGACCGCCACAAGAAACCCCTGCCGCGGTTCGCCATGCGGATCGGCATCCTCACCAGCCCCTCCGGGGCGGCGATCGTGGATATTGTCAACAGCATCCGGTCGCGGTGGCCGTGTGCGAGGCTTTTCTTTCGGCCCGTGCCCGTTCAGGGACCCGGGGCGGCCGAGGAGATCGCCCGCGCGGTGGTCCAGGTGAATCGGGAGAATGCCCATCGGCGGCTGGACCTTTTGATCGTCGGCCGTGGGGGAGGATCGCTGGAGGACCTGTGGGCCTTCAATGAGGAGGTCCTCGCCCGGGCCATCCATGCCTCGCGGATTCCCATCATCAGTGCGGTCGGCCACGAGGTGGATATCACCATCGCCGACCTGGTGGCCGATGCCCGGGCCTCCACGCCGACCCAGGCCGGGGTGATCGCCGTGCCCGATCTGGCCGAGGTGACGGCCAGGCTGGACCAGGCCGCCGCCCGCCTGCGGCAGAACCTGCGCAATCGGCTCGATCTGTCGCGGCAGCGGTTGGCCACGATC
>DSDH01000139.1 GCA_011055475.1 Phycisphaerales bacterium
CACTTTGAAGAGGTGGCCCGCGCCCGATTCGCCGCGGCCGCCGGCTCGCACCCCGACGTGTTGCAGGCCCAGATCGAGGTGGACATCCTGCTCGACCGTCTGGCCCGCGTTCGCGAGATGCTCAAGCCCCAGCGGGCCCGGTTGAACCGCGTGATGAACCGCTCGAGCACGGCCGCGGTGCCGCCACCTGGACCGCTGGAGTACCAGCCTGTCGCCGTTTCAACCGAGCAGCTCCTGGCGCGGCTGCGCATGGCCAACCCTCAGTTGACCGCCCTGGACCACGAACTGGACGCGGCGCGAAACCGCATCGCCCTCGCCGAAAAGCGAACCTACCCCGACGTGACCCTCGGCCTGGGTTGGATCGACACGGGCCGAAGCAGCATGCCCGTCCACGACAGCGGCAAGGACCCCGTGATCGCCACCCTGTCGGTCAACCTGCCGATCTGGGCCGACAGCTACAATGCCGGCAAGCGACAGGCCCAGGCCGCGGCCAGACAGGTCCGTTTGGAGCGGATCCAGCAGGAAAACGATCTGGCCACGCGGGCCCTGGAGGTTCTGTTCGGACTGGAGGATGCCGAACGGCGGGTCCGGCTGTATCGCGAAAGTCTGGTCCCAAAGGCCCGCCAGATGGTCCAGGTCGCCGAGGATTCATACCGCACGGGAGCGGTCGATTTCTCCACGCTCATCGAGGCCCAAAGATCCCTCCTGCGCTTCGAGCTGGAGGATGAGCGGGCCCAGGCCGATCACCTCCAACGTCTGGCCGAGCTGGAGATGCTGGCCGGCGGACCCCTTAAGCCCTAGTATTGGTGGGGATTTACCTTGATTTGCTCATAAGGAAAAAAGCTGAACAGAACCCTAGCAATATAGTAGAATTACCATGATTTGACTGTGGCCAAGGATTGTCATAGACCATGTCGAAAACCGGAAGACAGTTCGTCAGACTCGCCCGAGGATTGGCCCTTGTCCTCCTCGTGGTTGTGGGGTTTGCCGGTGGCTTCATCGCGCGGGCCCACTTTGGCCCGTCAACCGAAAGCATCGCCGACCAGACCGACGAAGAAACGATCTGGACCTGCTCGATGCATCCAAACGTGCGTCGTAACGCGCCCGGTCAGTGCCCCCTCTGCGGAATGGACCTTATTCCCCTGTCGCACAGCGCCGCCGCCCGGACCGAATTGCAGATGTCCGAGGAGGCCGCCAAACTCCTGCGGATTCAAACCCACCCCGTGACCCGCCGCTTTGTCACCACCGAGGTGCGGATGGTGGGCAAGGTCGACTACGACGAGACGCGGATCAAGACCATCACGGCCTACGTTCCCGGGCGGATCGACCGATTGTTTGTGGATTACACGGGCATCACGGTGCGACCCGGCGACCACATGGTCGAGCTGTACAGCCCCGAGCTGATCAGCGCCCAGGCCGAGTTCCTCCAGACCGTCGAGGCCGTCGGGAGACTGACGCCGAACAGCTCACCCACGCTGGCCCAGTCCGTGAGGGCAACCCTGGCCGCGGCCGCAGACAAGCTGCGGCTCCTGGGCCTGACCGCCGAGCAGGTCGAGCAGATCGAGAGGAGTGGACGCGTCGTCGATCACCTGACCATTTATGCGCCCCGCGGTGGGGTGGTCATCGAGAAGAACGCCCACGAAGGCATGTACGTCCAGACGGGCACACGGATCTACACCATCGCCGACCTGAGCCGCCTGTGGGTCAAACTGGATGCCTATGAATCCGACATGCAGTGGCTGCGCTATGGCCAGCAGGTCGAGTTCACCACCGAGGCCTATCCCGGCCAGGTGTTTACGGGCACGATCAGCTTCATCGACCCGGTGCTCAACGACCGCACGCGAACGGCCAAGGTTCGCGTCATCGTGGACAATCCCGACGGCCGCCTCAAGCCGAATCTGTTCGTCCGGGCCACCGTCCGTGCCTCGGTCGCGGCCGGTGGACGCGTGATCGACCCGCGGCTGGCGGACAAGTGGATCTGCCCCATGCACCCGGAGGTGGTCAAGGACCAGGCCGGGACGTGTGACGTCTGCGGGATGGCCCTGGTCACGGCGACGGAGTTGGGTTACGCGCCCGCCGCCGTGGCCGGGCCGCCTCCGCTGGTCATTCCCGCCTCGGCCCCCCTGATCACCGGCACGCGCGCGGTCGTCTATGTGTCCGACCCGAACGCCGCGGCCCCGACGTTCCGGCTGCACGAGGTGCGCCTCGGCCCTCGCGCCGGCGACGATTACATCGTTCTGGACGGGCTGAGAGCCGGTCAGCACGTGGTCACGAACGGGGCCTTCAAGATCGACTCCGAGATGCAGATCCGCGGGAAGATCAGCATGATGAACCCGGACCAGGACGGTCCGGCACCCGATGCGCACGACCAGGCCAGGGGCGACGAAGGGCCCCCCGAAGGCACAGATATCCAGACGCACTGCCCGGTCATGGGCAACCCCATCGACAAGGACATCTTCACCGAGTACCGGGGCAAGAAGGTGTACTTCTGCTGTCCCGGATGCATCGAGCAGTTCCTGGCCGAACCCGAGAAGTACCTGGACAAACTGCCGCAGTTCAAGGTCTCCCAGGAGCCTCCGCAGGACCCCATCCAGGAAGACCACCGAAATCACGAAACCGACATGTAAACGGAAAGGGGATATCATGAACGCTAAGAGATGGATCACAGTCGCAAGCCTGAGTGTCGCAGCGGTGGCGCTGGCGTGGAGCCTGAGCGGCTGCAAGAAGCAGCAGCCCGCCGCCGGACCGACGCATACCGGCACGGTGGCGGCCGCCACCGTCCAGACCACCTGTCCCGTCATGGGCAATCCCATCAACAAGGACATCTCCGTCGAGTATCAAGGCAAGACGGTGTACTTCTGCTGTCCGGCCTGCGTGGACCAGTTCAATGCCGAGCCCGAAAAGTACCTGGACAAACTCCCGCAGTTCAAGGACGCCGTGAACGAGGCAACCGACGAGGCCGGGGCGATGATGCACGAGGCGGCCGGCACGGCGCAGGCGGCTCTGGCCGGTCTGACCGAGCAGACCACCTGCCCGGTCATGGAAGGCCCCATCAACAAGGACCTCTTCGTGGAGCACCAGGGCAAGAAGGTGTACTTCTGTTGTCAGGCGTGTGTGGATCAGTTCAAGGCCGAGCCGGAGAAGTATCTTTCGAAGCTGCCTCAGTTCCAGAAGTAATCGGGGCCGCCGACTTTGACGAGGGTGACCATGTCCGCCGAACCGCTTCCACGCGACGGGCAACAGGGTCTTTTGGCGCGGGTGATCGCGTTCTGCCTCACGCACCGGCTGGTGGTGGGTCTGGTGGTCGTGGCCGCCATCCTCGCGGGTATCGCCGTGGCGCCCTTCGACTGGGACATCGGCTGGCTCGTGCGCAGCCCGGTGCCGGTGGACGCCATCCCGGACATCGGCGAGAACCAGCAGATCATCTTCACCGAATGGCCGGGCCGCAGCCCCCAGGATATCGAAGACCAGATCACCTATCCGCTCAGCGCCGCGCTGAGCGGCGTGCCGCGGGTCAAGAGCATCCGCGGCAACAGCATGTTCGGCTTCTCCAGCGTCTACGTCATCTTCGAGGACGGCGCCGACTTCGACTGGTCCCGCAACAAGCTCATTGAGCGGCTCAACTCGCTGCCCGCCGGGACCTTGCCCGAGGGCGTGCGGCCCGCCTTGGGCCCCGATGCGACGGCCTTGGGACAGGTCTTCTGGTACACGCTGGAGGGACGCGATGAGCAGGGCCGGCCCACCGGCGGCTGG
>DSDH01000090.1 GCA_011055475.1 Phycisphaerales bacterium
TCCCGTACAACTGGGTGGACATTGAGCAGGACCGGGCCGGCGAGGCGTACGTCCTGCTCAAGAACCATGGCAAGCGGATCATTCCGACCATCGAGTTCGCCGACGGCTCGATCCTGGTCGAGCCGTCCAACGCGGAACTGGCTGCCAAGTTGGGGCTCAAGATGACGGCCGAGCGCAGCCACTATGACCTGGTGATCGTCGGCGGCGGGCCGGCGGGCCTGACGGCTGCCCTTTACGCAGCGCGCGAAGGGATCGATGCCTTGGTCATCGAGCGAACGGCCGTCGGCGGCCAGGCTGCCACGACCCAGTGGCTGGACAACGTGCCCGGCTTTGCCGACGGGATCAACGGCGCCGAGTTCTCTGGTCAGCTTTGGCGGCAGGCCGAACGGTTCGGCGTCGAGTTGTTGCAGGCCCAGGAAGTGATCCGCATCCACGGCCACGACAACTATCACTGCGTCGACACGTCCGACGGAAGCGAGTACAGCGCCCACGCCCTGCTCCTCGCCTCTGGCAGCCATTACCGGCGCTTGGGTATCCCCGGCGAGGAGAGCCATATCGGCGCCGGCGTCCACTTTTGCGCGACCTGCGACGGGCCCTTCTATCGCGATCAATCGGTCGCCGTCGTTGGCGGTGGCAACAGCGCCGCCGAGGAAAGCCTGCTGCTGGTCCGATACGTCGAGCACGTGACCCTGCTGGTGCGCGGCGACCAGCTGAGGGCGAGCCAGGTGCTGCAGGAAAAGGTGTTGAACCATCCACAGATCGACGTCCGTTTCCACACCGAGGTGGCGGGCTTTTACGGCAAGGGCGGCAAACTCGCGTCGGTGACGGTCAAGGACAACCGGAGCGGCAGCACTGGAGAGATTCAACCGGCAGGTGTCTTTGTCTTTATCGGTCAGGATCCAAACACCGGCTTTCTGTCTGGCAGCGGCGTGCAACTCGACCGCTGGGGGTACGTCGTGACCGGCCACGCCCTGGTGCACGGCGGAGAGCGTCCGCCGGGTTACGAGGTCAGGGACCCGACGTTCCTGGAAACCAGCGTGCCGGGCGTCTTTGCCGCCGGCGACGTGCGCGCCGGCTCTACCAAGCAGGTCGCCTCGGCCGCTGGGGAGGGCGCCACCGTCGCGCTGCTCATCCGCGAGCACTTGAGGAGGGTCTGAAGTAAGAACTGGGCTGGTCACAGCGTCTGAACACTAGACCCTGGAAGCGATAAGAGTTGATTGCTCAGGCTACCCGGGTTCGACACAGAGAGCCACTGAGAAGACACAGAGACCCGCAGAGAGTGGTACAAGAACGGCTTCTTCTCCGTGTTCCTCTGTGAAATGCTCTGTGAAACTCTGCGTAATAGCACTGGACAGTTGCACCAACAAGGAGGCTTCCGATGCCAAAGAAAGGCGCCACCGCGCCCGATTTCACCTTGCCGGCAGTCGACGGTTCGCCGCTCACCCTGTCCGAGTTGCGCGGACGACCCGTGTTGTTGATTTTCTTGCGCCACCTGGGCTGACTGCTCTGCCGCGAGCACGTGACACAGTTGTGTCAGCATCGAGAGGAACTCGAGCGGTTGAACGTAGAGGTCGTGCTCGTCACGTTCAGCTCGGCGGGCTATGGACGCGTCTGGTTGAAAGAAGTCTGCCCCGCGTTCCGCCTCCTGATCGACCGCGAACGGGAAATCTATGCCCGTTACAAACTCACGAGCTCGCTCTTGCGGGCCTGGAGTCTCAAGACCGTGCGCCGGTACATCGAGTTGATGCGTGCAGGTCGCCGGTGGCGCGGCATCCAGGGGGATTCGGCGCAAATGGGCGGCGACTTTATCATCGATGCCCAGGGCACCGTCAGGCTGGCTCATCCCAGTCACGATCCGACGGATCGCCCGGCAGTGGACAAGCTGCTGGCTTTGCTGCGCCGGCTCTCAGAGGAGGACGAGTCTTGATGAACGAAGAATACGATCTGGTCGTTATCGGCGCCGGCTCAGGCGGACTATCTGCGGCAGCCTTTGCCGCTCAACTGGGCGTGCGCGTGGCCCTGGTGGAGAGGAAGCGCATCGGCGGCGATTGCACGTGGAGCGGGTGCGTGCCCAGCAAGACTCTGCCCCAAACGGCCAAGGTGGCGCACCAGATGCGCACCGCCGGCCGATACGGCCTGCCCGCTGCCCAGCCGACGGTCGATCTGAAAGCGGTGATGGCCCACGTGCGAGACGTCATCGACGAGATCGCCCAAGAGGAATCACCGGAGGTGTTGCGCGAAAGCGGAATCGAGGTCGTACTGGGTGAGGCGCGTTTCGTCGACCCGCACACCATCGTGGTTCGACCTGGCTCGCCACAGGCCGCCGGCGACATGACCCTGAACGCGCTCCGCTTCCTGATCGCGACCGGAGCCCGTCCCTTTATTCCGCCCATCGCCGGGCTGGACGAGGTCGGGTACCAGACGTACGAGAGCATCTGGAGTCTAGAGACCCTGCCCCGCCACTTGCTCGTCGTGGGCGGCGGGCCGATTGGGTGCGAGATGGCCCAGGCCTTTCGACGGCTGGGGGCGGAGGTCACACTGCTGACCGGTCGCGACCGATGATGAATGGGTAGGTGACACGTTGCTGATCGCCACGGGGCGCAGGCCGGTCGTCGACGGCCTCGACCTGGAAAAGGCAGGGGTGCTCTACGATGAGCGGGGCATCCAGGTGGACGACGTGCTGCGCACGAGCCAGCAGCACATCTATGCCGCCGGAGATTGCACGGGCGGTCCGCAGTTTACCCACTATGCCGGTTGGCAGGCGACGCTCGCCGCGCGAAACGCGCTGTTGCCAGGCGCGTCCAAGGCGGTCACCGACCAGGTGCCCTGGACCACGTTTACTGATCCCGAGGTGGCCCACGTCGGGCTGACAGAGCCACAGGCACGGGAGAGGTTTGGGGACGCGATCGTGACCTGCGATTGGCCGATGGCCCGCGTCGACCGGGCGCGGACGGATCGAAACACGGCCGGTTTCATCAAGCTGGTCCACAAGTGCCCGACGACGTCCAATCGCTGCTGGCCTGGGTGGCGTGCGTGGCCGGGGCCGGCGCGCCGCACGACTATACCGCCACGTTGCAGGACGCCGGTTCCGCCGATTTCGTCGTCGAGGATTGGGACGACGCCTTGCTGGATATGGTGACCGACGTGCGGCGCAAGCTGCTGGGGGTCGAGCTGGCGGCCGGATTGGGCCGGCTCGATCTGGGCGACCTCGACCTGAGCGAGGGCAGGCGGCTGGCCCGGCGAGCGGTCGAGTTGATCGAGGGCGGTGTGGTAGGCTATACACTGATCAAGGCCGGAAAGGAATAGAAAAGGAAATGTCGCATCTTGGCAAAGTCACAATGCCCGTTCTGCTCGTGTTGGCCAGTCTGCTGCTTGCGACTTGCCAGCCAGCGATAACATCGACGTCAGCGCCAGAAGCCGTTATGAGGGTCGCTGCCGAGATCAGATCGCTGGCGGAAGTGACGGCCGCCGGGCCGCCGCAGATCGTGGACGTGACTGCACGCGATGCCGTCTTGGTCTTTGAATCCACCATCCCGCTGGCCTGCTCCGTCGTCTACGGCAAGACCACCGCCTACGGCCAGATCGCGGTGGATCAGGATATGGGCGGCGGCGCGCACACCGACCACCATCCGCTGCTGGCGGGCCTGAAACCGGACACCGAGTATCATTATCGCGTCCAGGGGACGGCCGCCGATGGCACACTCTACGTCGGCGACGACGCCACCTTCCGTACCCCGCCTGCCGA
>DSDH01000235.1 GCA_011055475.1 Phycisphaerales bacterium
CACAGGGACTGGTAGATGGCGTCCATGAGCACGCCGTAGATGTCGTTTTGCTTCTGCGCGAACGCGGCGTTGCCCACGCGAACGGGCCGTGAGTCCTCATAGCCCCGCAGCCAGCTCAGCTCCTGCTCCTTGAGGTTTCGCTGGCCGCGGATGCCGTACATGATCTGAATCTTCTCGTCCTTGAAGGGCACGATGTCCAGGATGAACTGGAGAAACCGGCGGGCGACGTTGTAGTGGCCCAGGCGGGTCAGCACGCTGATCGTCATGGACGCGTCGCGCAGCCAGCAGTAGCGGTAGTCCCAGTTGCGCACGTGCCCGATCGTTTCGGGCAGCGACGTCGTGACGGCGGCCAGGATCGCCCCGGTCTTCTGGTAGGCCAGGAGCTTGAGCACCAGGGCGCTGCGCTCGACGGCGGTCTGATAACGGCTGAACACGTCGGTCTTGGCCACCCAGCCCATCCAGTACACCTTCGTGCGCTCGAACTCCAGCCGGATGAAGTCCAGGTCCGGCGGCGTGATTTTCTGGTTGTAGCTGAGCATCAGGAAGTGCTCGCCCGTCAGCGGCACCGGCTCGCCGTCGCCGATCGCCGGCAGCGGCAGATCGGAGTACAAGTACAACGATTCGTACGCGCCCGCGGTGGTGCAATGCTTCAGGAAGCCCGGCCCGTATTCGCTGCGCACCGGGTGCCGCGCCCAATTGGGCCGGGGTGTGTAGATGATCCGTACCAGGGGCCGGCCGCTGAGCACGCGGACGTAGCGGATGACCTCGCTGGGGCAGTGATAGCTGCCGTTCTCGGTCTTGTAGCGGGGCATGAAGTCGATCACCTCGAAGGCGTTCTGCCCGTCGTAAAACGTGGTGACCAGGACGTTGGTGCGGCGCAGGTACTCTTGCCGCGTGTAGTATTCGCCCTTCGGCTCAAAGGCGAACCGCCCGCCGCGATCCACGTCCAGCAGCGCGGTGAACACCGCCGGCGAATCAAAATCCGGCAGACAGCAGAAGTCGATGCTGCCCGTGCGACCGACCAGCGCGGCGCTGCGGCCGTTGCCGATGGCGCCGTACTCCAGATTCCGCAAAGCCTCCAAGGCCTCTTGATCCATGGTTTTGTTCCATTCTCCGGTGGCGTGGGGGGGGCGTGATCACGCGCGTGTCAGCCGCTCCAGAAGATCGCGCATCGCCTCGACGGTGTCCACGCTGAAACGGGCGTGGCTGGCACCGCGGCCGACCTTGATCGACATGGCGTTGTCACCGAGCGCGGCGAACATGTCCTCATCGGTGTAATCATCGCCCGCGGCCAGCACGAAGTCCCAGGGCTCCTCGTGCAGCCACGCCTCGGTGGCCGAGCCCTTGTGGGCGGCGATGCTCTTGACCTCCAGGATCTTGCTGCCTTCAAAGACCCCCAGGTTGAGGTTCTCGGTCAGGGGCAGAATGGCCGCCCGCAGCTCCTGGATGCGCAGATGGGCCAGGTCCGGCTCGGAGCGCCGGCAGTGCCAGACCAGGGAGAAGTCCTTTTCCTCGATGAACGCGCCGGGTGTGCGGTCGACGTACCGTTCGAGGATGGGGCGCAGCGTACCCTTCCAATCGTGTCCGTGGTTCTCAATGCACTGCCAATCGCCGTCGCGGCGGCGGGTCCAGTTGCCGTGTTCGGCCACGAGGTGAATGGGCAGTTCGCCCAACCACGATTGCAGCGTTTCACGATCGCGCCCGCTGATGACGACGACCGTATTCCGCCGATCCGAGGCCAGGGCCCGGAGCATCTCCTGCAGACCCGCGTCGGGCCGGGCCTGCTCGGGCCGCGGGAAGAAATGCACCAACGTGCCGTCGTAGTCCAGCAGGATCAGCCGCCGCGTCGCGCCGCGGTAGGCCTCGACGACCTGGTCGCGCAGCTCCGGGGTGATCCGCCGCAGCGCCAGTTGCGCCTGGCGGGCCTTGACCTCGGCCAGGCTCTCCACGAAGTCGGCCGCCCAACGGCGCACGGTATAACGCCGCAGGCGCTGCTGCATCTGCTCGTTGCGGTGCCGGCGCTCGGCGGCGGGCATCTCCAGGGCCCGATGCAGCGCCTCGACCACCTGGTGTTTGTCGTGAGGGTTGACGATGATGGCCTCGGACAGCTCGCTGGCGGCCCCGGCCATCTCGCTGAGGATCAACACACCGTGCCCGCCCGTTTCCTCCTGGCTGGCCACGTATTCCTTGGCCACCAGGTTCATCCCGTCGCGCAGGGGGGTGATGAGCGCCACGTCGGCGATGCGGTACAGGGCGACGAGCTCCTCAAACGGCAACGACCGGTAGAGGTAGTGAATCGGCGTCCAGCGCAGCGTGCCATAGGCGCCGTTGATCCGTCCGACAAGGTGCTCGATCCGGGTGCGCAACTCCTGATACCGCGGGACGTTGGTCCGCGAGGGCACCGCGACCAGCACCAGCGAGACCGTGCCGCGATACTCGGGCCGGCAGCTCAACAGCCAGTCGAACGCCTCCAGCCGATGCAGAATGCCTTTGGTGTAGTCCAGGCGGTCGATCGAGACGATGGTTCGGCCGGTGCCGAACCTGCGGCGCAGGGTCTGGATGTTCTCCTGGATCTGTGGGCGGGCCGCGGCGCGGGCGAAGGCGTCGTAGTCGATGCCCATCGGGAACGCATCGACGCGGACGGGCCGGTTGGCGACGCTGAGCGTGCCGAGCACGTGCTCATGGCCGGTGATGCGATGGGCGCTGCTCAAAAAGTGGCGGACGTAATCGTACTCGTGGAACCCCACCAGGTCGGCGCCCAGCATGCCGTCCAGCAGATCCCGCCGCCACGGCAGCAGCCGCAACAGCTCATACGACGGGAACGGAATATGCAGGAAAAACCCCACCGCCGCGTCGGGCAGGTGTTCCCGAAGCAGTCGGGGCAGCAGCATCAACTGGTAATCGTGCACCCAGATGGTGTCATCCGGCTGCGCCATCTCGCAGACCACGCGGGCGAACCGCTCGTTGACCTCCTGGTACGCCCGCCACAAGTGCGGCTCGTAGATGCAGTACAGCGGAAAGTAGTGGAATAACGGCCAGATAGTCTTGTTACTGAATCCGTCATAATAGTCTTCCACCTGCGTCCGGCTGAGCCAGACGGGCCGGCAATGCTCTTCGGCCAGACGCTGCTCGATCTGCCGTTGCTGGTCGGCGTCGACGTGATCCGACGGCAGCCCCGGCCAGCCGATCCAGAGTTGATCGCTGCTGTCCAGCGAGGCCATCCCCGTAGCCAGCCCGCCCACACTGCGGGAGAAACTCAGCGAGCCGTCCGGTGTGGCGGATACGCTGACGGGCAATCGGTTGGAGACAATCAGCACTCGGCCCACAAGGCACTCGTCTTATTCAAGTTCGATTTCCGTGGCCCGGCCGCCCGGCGAGGAAAACGTGCCCCGGTGGGCAGTTACCCTGCCCACGTATGCGGGAGGCAAGACAACCCTCTTGGCCGGGCCTCTGCGCAAGCGTCCCTTACTCAACGCCGGGTCCCTTCAACAGGCTACGGGTCACACCCTAACGGCCGTGGCGAGGGCTGTCAAGGAATTCGACGTGCGTTGCCACGGGCCATCCACAGGCAGGAGATCGAGCGATGTGTCACGTGGTCAATTGCTGGATCTGATGCAAGAGGAACCAGATCGTCAGGACGAGCAGCGCGCACAGCCCCACGGTGAGCAGGAGGACCCCTACTGTGACAAGCCCTTTAATCGATCGTGAACAACGTGGATGGAACCAGACCCAGGGCAG
>DSDH01000164.1 GCA_011055475.1 Phycisphaerales bacterium
GACCCGACTGGAGCCCAAGGCCGATCGGGTGGTCCGGAAAGTAGGCGATCTTTCCTGGGAATTGCTGGTCGAAGTCGTAGGCTGATCGTCCCGTTTGGCCAGGTGTCGCGGTTTCTCCTAATGCCGATTTCTGTGCTGAAAACGCCGATTCTCTGTGAGTTGCCTTGACTTCTTCGGACTTTTGACTATACTCTAGTGTCTGTCCACATTCTTCCGGACTTCTCCGGATAGCAGGGTTGTTCCAAGACGCGAAAAGAATTCGCGACCGGCACGGTGGCCGGCGGGGGTACTCCCGTATCAGGCGGCGCAGCGGGTCGTGTTCAGGGGCTCTCAGCAAACGGACGTGCCAGTGCGGTTCGACGCGAACCTGATAGGCCGGGTGCAGCAGGCCAACGACATTGTGGATGTAGTGGGCGAGCACCTTCGGCTGGACCGGAAGGGCAAGGAGTTTGTCGGTTTGTGTCCGTTTCACGCGGACCACCGGCCAAGTCTGTACGTGAGCCCGGACAAACAGTTGTTCAAGTGCTTTGCGTGCGGGGCCGGGGGGGATGTGTTCAAGTTCGTTCAACTCCGGGAGAATGTGACGTTCCCGGAGGCGGTGCAGCGATTGGCCGAGCGGGCGGGCATTGAGATGCATCTGGAACCCGGTCGGCGGCCCTCGGTTCCGAGCGTGGATCCCCAGCGCGTGGCCCGGGTCAATACATGGGCCCTGGAGCATTGGAGGGCCAACCTGAACGACCCGCAGAAGGGGGCCCAGGCCCGAGCGTATCTGGAGCGGCGGCGGATTGACGCCGCGGCGATCGAGCAGTGGCAGTTGGGCCTGGCGCTGGAGGCGTGGGATGATCTGCTGGGCGCCGCCCGACAGAAGAGGATACCCGATGCGCTGCTGGTGCAGGCGGGTCTGGTGGTTGAGGGCGCCGGCGGGCGGCCACACGACAAGTTTCGCAACCGGTTGATGTTCCCCATTCGGGACGTGACGGGGCGCGTTATTGCCTTTGGCGGGCGTGCCCTGGGCGAGGATCCGGCGAAGTATCTGAATTCGCCCGCAACCGTGCTCTTTGATAAGAGCCGTTGTCTGTATGGGCTCAACGCCGCCCGGCACGCGATCGTCTCCGAGGGGACGGCGGTCGTGGTCGAGGGCTATACGGACGTGATCATGGCCCACCAGTTGGGCTGCACTCACGTCGTGGCGACCCTGGGCACGAGCCTGACGCAGGACCATGCACGGATCCTAAGGCGTTACGCCAAGCGGATCGTGCTCGTGTTCGACAGTGATACGGCGGGCCTTGAGGCGGCCAACCGCGCCCTGGAGGTGTGTCTGGCTCAACGGATCGACGTGGCCTTGGCGTTCATGGATGCGGGGCAGGACCCGTATGATTTCCTGCTGACCGCCGGAGCCGAGGCGTTTCGCGGGCGGTTGGCGGCGGCCGTGGACGTACTGGAGTTTAAGTGGCGGTGGCTGATGGAGGCGGCCGAGCGGGCGGGAACCCTGCAGGATCGCAAGGCCCTGGTGGAGGAGTACCTGCGGGCCGCGGCGCTCATGGAGCGGTTCCAGGGGCGGGATGCGATCGCCGATGGGCTCATCCGGGCCCGGTTGCGCCAGATCACGGGGCTCAGTGACGCTGAGCTGCGTCGAGAGATGCGTCGGCTGGTGCGGCCGGGCGCGGACCAGACGCGGCGGGATGAGAATCGACGGGTGGTGCGGTTCGATCTGGGTCAAGGGTACTATGCGGTGGCGCAGGCGGACGTGTTGGAGGTGCTGCTGAATTCGCCGGGCCTGGGTGCCGGGCGGGATTCCATGATTCGGGCTGAGCGGTTTGACGTGCCGGTTCTGCGGCGGATCGCCGAGCCATTACTGGCGATGGTGGACCGCGGCGACGAGGTGACGGCTCAGGCGTTGCTTCGACGGATCGAGGACGTCGAAGCCGGGGCTCTGGTGGTCGAACTTCAGGAGCGTGGCCGGCGTAAGGGGCGCTACGCGGAGCGTTTGGCCGCGGCGGCGCGTGCGTTCGAACGGCGCCTCGCCGAGCAGGAGAAGGAACGTATGCGGACCGGCCTGGGGGCCGAGAAGGATGAGGCGCACCTGCGGCAGATTCAGGAACTGCTTCGTCGCAGCGATCCACGGCGGCCGGGGATGATTCGCGGATAACGATTGAGAATAATGGGTTACAAGGCGGTGTAATGGCGAAGGCAAAGGCAAAGACCAAGACTCGCAAGACGACCAAGTCGGCTTCCAAGGACGGCGGCACGTCCCGCAAGGCGGGCAAGCCAAAACGCAAAGGCGAAGCCCAGACCGCCTCGACGGATCCGGTGGCCAATGAGGTTCGGGAAGCGATCCCGGCCGAGGGCGCCGAGGGCGGCACCCCGGTATCGGCGGGCACCGCGCTCAAAGGGCTCAGCGGCGCCGCCGAGGAGAAAATCAAGGCGATCATCGAGAAGGGCAAGAAGAACGGCTATCTGACCTACGAGCAGATGAACGAGGAACTGCCGGACGAGGCGATCACGCCGAATCGGCTGGACTCGCTGCTGATGACGCTGGACGAGATGGGCATCCAGATCCTGGATGAGGCGGATGTGCCCGAAAGTGATGAGGGCTTCGAGGAGGAGGACTCGGACGAGGAGGCCGAGGCCCTGAGCGAGGAGGATGATGAGGCGGTCGAGCGGACCGTCGGCGAATCGGAGGGGCGGCGGATTGACGACCCGGTGCGCATGTACCTGACGCAGATGGGGGAGATCCCACTGCTGACGCGGGACCAGGAGATCAGCCTGGCGCGGAAGATCGAGCTGACGCGGATGGCGTTCCGGCGCAAGGTGCTGGAGAACGACTACTGCGCGCGGATGGCGATTGAGATCTTGCAGCAGGTGCAGGAGGGGGCCCTGCCCTTCGACCGCACCATGAAGATGAGCACGAGTGAAAACCTGGTGCGCTCGGTGGTCAAACGGCGGATGCCCGAGAATCTGGCGACGGCGATCGCGCTGCTGGACCGCAACGCGGCCTTGTTCCCGCTCGTGCTGGCGGGCGACGCGTCCGAGGCGGGCCGCAAGGCCCTCAAACAGATGCATCGCAACCGGCGCAAGGTGGCGACGCTGTTGGAGGAGTTGAGCCTGCGGACGAGCCGGATTCAGCCGATGATGCGCAAGCTCCAGGGCATCCAGAAGAAGATGCACCAACTGGAGCGCATCATCCAGGGCGGACCGAACCGCGACTACGGGGAAGAGGACCTGGCCGCGATGGTCCAGGAACTGCGCGGTCTGCAGGAGCTGGTCCTGGAAACGCCGCACCAGTTGGACAAGCGGCTGCGAGCCATCGAGACGGTCTACACCCAGTACGAACAGGCCAAGCGCGACCTGTCGGGCGGCAACCTTCGCCTGGTGGTGTCCATCGCCAAGAAGTACCGCAATCGCGGACTGAGTTTTCTGGACATCATCCAGGAGGGCAACACGGGCCTGATGCGGGCGGTGGACAAGTACGAGTACCGCCGCGGCTACAAGTTCAGCACCTATGCGACGTGGTGGATTCGCCAGGCGATCACGCGGGCGATCGCCGACCACGCGCGGACGATCCGCATTCCCGTCCACATGATCGAGACGATGAGCAAGCTGCGGACGATCAGCAAGAACCTGCTGCAGGAACTGGGCCGCGAGGCGACGATCGAGGAGATCGCCAAGGAAGCGGATATGAGTATCGCCGAGACGCGACGGGTGCTGAAGATCTCCAAGCATCCGTTCAGTCTGGA
>DSDH01000569.1 GCA_011055475.1 Phycisphaerales bacterium
CACCGCGTCCTTCGTGCCATAGATGGCCAGTCGCTTACAGGTAATCGCCTTGTCCTGCGGCGGCGCATCGGACCGAAGCACCGCAATCAGTTCTTGTTCTTTGTCCTCGGCGGCCATGGCCCCTTCTTGGCCCATCAATGTCAACAGCAGAACCACCACGACCGGCAGAACACAACATCCAAAACGCTTAGACGTCATCATCGTTATCCTCACAGCAATAGGTACAGATGCCTTCAAAACGTCGCCGCCTACAGGCGCCACGGCTCGCGCAGGGCCTCGGAACGCAGGCGGTTCGCCTCTTCATCACCGATGAACTCGTGCTTCACCGGGTCGTAGCGGACCTTGCGGTTCAGGAACAAGGCGACATTGGCGGCGTGACAAGCGATGTGCGAATTGCACGCCACGTCCGCGTTGGCCCGCGTCCGTCCTCGTGTCCTCACGCAATCGAGAAAGTCCCTCACGTGGAAGTCGGCCGGATAGCCGCCGATCTTGGCCCCCCGGCCGCGAAGCAGATCAGCCGAGCTGGCCTCAATGTCCCCGTTATCCGCGGTCTCGACCCAGCCCGTGCTGCCCTCAAACCGCACGGGGCAGGAACCCAACGGCAACCAGCCATCGTTGCGCATCACGAGCCGCACACCGTTGGCGTAGCGGGCGTGCAACTGGCCGTCTTTCGGCTCGTACTCCACCGGCGCCGTGTCGTCGGCGCTGTTGGCCCATTGGCACAGATCGACACAGTGACTGCCCCATTCGAGGCAGCCGCCCCCGACCATGCCGCCGCCCTTCTCAAAATTGAAGCCGTCCAGCAGCCGCTTGTTGTACGGTCGCCAGGCCGCCGGCCCGAGGTACAGGTCCCAATCGACCTCCTCCCGCGGCGGCTCGGGCTCGGCGGGCAGCCAGCCGCTCATCGAGGTCCCCAATCCCCCCGGATGTGCATGCAGTGTCTGGAGCTCACCCAGCTTCCCTCGCTGAGCCAGTTGGATCGCAAACATGAAATTCGGCAGGCTGCGGCGCTGCATCCCACCCTGGAAGACGCGGCCGGTCCGACGGAACGTCTCGGCCAGCGCCAGGCTCTGAGCGATGTTCTTGGTGCAGGGCTTCTCGCAATACACGTCCTTGCCCGCCTTGGCCGCCAGGATGGAGGCGGTGGCGTGCCAGTTCGGACCCGTCGCGATCAGAACCGCATCGAGGTCGCCGCGGGCGAGTATCTCGCGCAGGTCGATGTACGTATCGCAATCGCTATTCCCGTACCGGGCGTTGACCATGTTGCGGGCACCCTCGCGTCGGCTGCCGCGGACATCGCAGACGGCCACGCACCGTAGGTCCGGCTCGTGCAGGAAGCACCCCAACACGTATCGGCCACGGCCTCCAATGCCGATCGCGCCGAGAATGATCCGTTCGCTCGGCGCAACGGCGCCGTCCATTCCCAGGGCGCTGCCGGGAATCACGTGGGGTATGGCCAGAACGGCCGTGGTCTGAGCCGCGGTCTTCAGGAACCGCCGCCGGTCGAGGTGTCTTGCTTCGCCAGACATGTGTGATCTCCTATTCTCAAGACTCAAACGGATTGGGCTCTTGCACTCCCGCCAGCCACCTCTGCGACCCACGTGGATCCGAGGCCGCTCCCGTGGTCAGGCGACAAACATTCTACCATCATATCCCATGGCCCGGAACCCCAAAGCGGCGAATCGCCTCACCGGTCACGCAGATCTCGCCCGGAGCGACGGGACCGAGTATAATAGAGAGCACCGGAGGGACGTCCGCGCAGCAGGCAAGGACATTCGGCCCAGGGGCCTATTCAGGAGAGCGTGACATGACGATGCGACGATTCGGACGCCGGATGTTTTTGAGCGGCGCAGCCGCAGCAGCGATGGCCGGCTCGCCGGGTGTGGCCGAGGAGCCATCTCAACGTGATGAAACGCCGCCGGAGGTGCGTCTGGAGTTCCTCAGACCGGCCGAGATCGAGGCCGCCCGGTCGAAATGCGCAACCCTCTTTCAGCCGCTGGGGACCATCGAGTGGCACGGACTGCACAGCGTGGTGGGGGTCGACGCCCTCAAGGCCCATGCCCTGTGCGTACGGGCGGCACAACGGGGTGGGGGTCTCGTTGCGCCGCCGTTGTATGGCGGCGTCGGCGGACTGAGCGAGCCGCATACATTTATCATGGACCCGGAGGACAGTGTCTTCTCCCACCTGTTTCGGCCGTGGCTGGAGCAGTTGTGTCGCGAGATGGCCCGCGATGGGTTCAAGGCGATCATCATTCTCACCGGCCACTACGGGGCCGCCCAACAGATCGTCGTGCGTGAAACGGCCGTCCGCATGAGCCGAGCCCTGGGCATCCCCGTGCTGGGCACGCCGGAGTATTTCCTCGCCCCGGATGCGGGGTACACCGGCGATCACGCGGCGTGGGGCGAAACCGCGCTGATGATGCATCTGTACCCGGACACCATCGATCTGTCCCGGCTGGGCGAGTCGCCCTACCGCGGGGTCCACGGACGCGACCCCAAGGAGGCATCGGCCGGTGATGGCAAACGCCTGACCGAGACCATCGTGTCGCGTCTGGCTACGCTGGCCGCACGGATGCCCGCGTGGGATCAGGCCACGCTGGACCGTTTCATCGAGGCCGAGGCCGCTCTTGTGGCTCGCCAACTGGCCGCGCCCCGCGGAAAAGGGCCCATCTGGAAGGCTTGGCAGAATGCCTCACGCGTCATGCGCGACTACGGCAAGTATCTGGCCGACGAGGAATTTGAAGGGATCAAGGCCGCTGTGGGGCACCTGTAAACACACCGCCTAACCGGAAGGTGGCTCGCTCGCAGGATCACTTCGTTTGTGTTTGCCGGCGGGACCGGTCAGGGCGTCGACGTTGCCGGCCAGCACCAAAGCGACCGGCCGCGTGTCGTCGAACCGCTCCAAAAGTATCCGCACCACCGCCGTGATCGGCGTGGCCAGGAACATGCCGACAATTCCCCAGATCGTGCCGAAGAAGATCAGCGACAGAAGCACCACCACCGGATGCAGGTTCAACGACTGCCCCATCAGCCGCGGTTGAATGAGGTTGCCGACCGTGAACTGGATCGCCCCCGGAATCAACAGGACCAGCAACTTGGTCACCAGGCCCATCTGAGGGTCCAACAGCGCCACCGGCAGGGGAAGCAGCGTGGCGATGATCGACCCCATGCTGGGAATGAAATTCAACAAGAAGGCCAAGAACCCGAACATCCACGCAAAGCGGACGCCCAACACCGTGAGCACAAAACCCACCAGCACCCCCGTGATGCTCGAGGTCAACAACAGCGTCAAGAGGTATCGCTTCGTCCGGGATTCGATCTCGTGCCACACACTGTCGGCCGACGGTCGATGCAGGCTCATCCCCGCGATCAAAAACACCATAAACACGGCCACCAGCAGACCGTTGGACAGCACCGTCATGACGCTGCTGACGATGCCACCCAGGACCTTCTGGACGGCATCCGCCGGCACCCGGAACAGGGGCCGCGAGCTGCCGTCCGGCGCCTCCGTCGCCCAATCCTCGGGCAGCATCGCCTGCGCCTGTTCACCGAGCCGACGGATCTGGGCCTGGTACTGCTCTCTGTTCTCGGCGATCTGCGCGATCGCCATCGAAACGAGAACACCCGCGAGCAACAAGGCAACGAATCCCAACAGCGCGGCGGTCACCAACGCCGTCCGCGGCGGTATACGGAGCCACCGCACCTGCACATCGACCACCGGCGTCAGGCACAGCG
>DSDH01000291.1 GCA_011055475.1 Phycisphaerales bacterium
CTCTGGAGCCGTCCGATGAGGCTCTTGACGATGCGGCGCTTGTCCTTGAGCGAGCCGATCCCGTGCAGCGGGATATGAACCGTAAGCGTGCCGACGATCATGCGTTTTGCTCCCTGTGCTTGTGCGGCCGGCAGCATACCTCAGCCGGCGCTTTTCCGCAAACGGTTCCGGGCGGCGCTGAAGAAAATATAGGCGACCATCGTGCTGATTCCGCCGACGACCAGCATCCACAGCGAGCTGCTCCACACGTCGTCGGCCGACCAGAAGATCCACTCATAACTCAAGGATGGCGAGGGGTTCCACGCGGATCGTGCCGTCGCGTCCAGCGTGGCACCCAGATGGACGAACGGCAACATGTCCATGTAGAACTCGGCGGGTTCCTCGGGGCCCGGCGTGAGCACGTTGAACATCATGGCCAGCAGGAAGGGCAGACCGATCCACAGGATGCCGAAGAAGAGCACGTTGACGATGACGGCGGTGGTCGCGCGTCGCAGTCGCACGCTGAAGAACAGCCCGACGCCCGTGACGATCGCCCAGGACCAGAAGACCACGAACGGGATCTGCACCAGGGCCACGGGGTGGATGTATCCCAGCAGGACGAAGATGAACACGTGGCCCAGCAGCAGGCTCCAGACCGGCAGACATCGGCGGGCCACGCCGCACACCTTGCCCCACAGGATCTGCCCATCGGTCATCGCGGTGCACAACAGGCCATCCCAGGTGCGGCCCTCCTTTTCCGTGGCGACGGGCGCCGCGGCATAGACCGCCGTGCACAACAGGGCGATGAACATGTACAACATACCGTAGAACAGATGCCATTCGGCATCGTCGAAACCTTCCTCCAGGGCCCAGTGCACGTAGGTCCCCAGGACCATCAGCGCCAGCACGCCCAGGATCAGCGCGGTGAGGATCGGACGGCGGCCCAGCAGGCGCTGGTGCAACTCCTTCCAGACCATCGGCGGTCCCCAGATGGCGCGTAGTCTCGGCACGACCGTGCCCGACCGGCCCAAGCGGGAGGCGTGCCCTGCGCCGATGATTTGTCGGCGGGCGGCCCGGCGCACCATGGCCGTGCACAGAAGCAGCAATCCCAGCGTCAGGCTCAGGATGATGCCGCAGTGCAGGGGCCACGACACGCTGGTGCGCCCCGCGAAGCCGGGCATGAACATCGCCTCCGTCAATACCGCGAGGGCCACGTAGGGGTTCAGGTTGAACAACAGCCATTGCCGCGTCGCCCGAGGCACGGGATCGAATAACTCCATCAGCAGCGGCGCCAGCAGAAACAGACCGATGAGCGTCAGCAGCGTCAGGAGGATCGTTCCGTAGGCGCGCTGGAACAGGATGCTGAAGAACAGGGCCATGGCGCCGACGAACAGGGCGGTGGTCAGCGTGATGCAGACGGCCCCCGACAGGAACTGCCACGGCACGCCGCCAAAGACCCGCACCACGGCCAGGGCCGGCAGCGAGAGCCCCACCAGGACCATGACCTGGACCAGGGCCCCGAGCAGCTTGCCGCCGACGATCTGCAGGCTCGTGATCGGCGCCGTCAGCAAAACGCCGAGCGTGCGGCGGTTGACCTCGTCGCTGATGGCCGTGCTCAGCAGGATGCCCGCGGCGATCTGGGCGGCGATGAACTGCGTCCAGGCCACGATGGCGGTCAGCATCATTCCGACCTCGCTCATCCGCGAGATGACGGCGGCGGCCGAGCGCGTATAGGACAGGCTGCGGGTGGCCTCGATCCAGAACAGGGCGAGCAGACCGATCACCGCCGCCAGATAAAGCGACCGGAAGATGTAGGTTATCTTGCGGCGGCTGGCGATGCGCAGCTCCTTGTCGAAGATCGGCCCGGTCAGCCATTGACCGGTCAGAGCCTGTGCCAGTCCACGCACCAGGAGGGTCGGGCTCATCGGGCGCGCCCCCGGCAGATCTTAATGACGTATTCGTTCATACTTCGCATTCCATGCTTCATCGCGTCACAGCACGCAAGCCCGCAGGCGTCTTCGGGTCCGACTGGCCAGCAACAGCCCCAGGCCCAGAAAGCAGCCGCTCGTCAAGAGGATGGTGGCAAGCTGAGAAACGGCTATCGGTATGTAAAAGAAGGCGGCATTCAAGTCAAACACCATGAAGAGGGGGAACATGGCCAGCGTCAGCAAGCCCATGACGACGACCAGGCCGATCTGGACGGCCAGGATGCCGACGATGCCGAGCCCGATGGCGGCCGTGCGGCGCTTGCATCGCAGGCCCGTGTATAGGCCGATACCGACCACCAGCACGGGGAAGGCCACGCAGGAGACCAGCGAATTGATCACTCTGATGACGAAGAAAACGATCGCGAAGGCGGACTCGTCCAGCATCGAAGTGGAGGCCCCCGCCGCGGCGGTCGAGGCATACAGTTGGACAGCGGCCTGGGCAATTTGGCTGATCAAGAGCGCCAGCCAGAGCGGGGCGTTCCGAGCCAAGACGGCCACAACCTTGTGCCGGATGATCTCCCGGTCGTCCAGCAGGCTGGTCAACAGCAACGGCCACGTGCGTCCGTCCTTTTCGGCGATGATCGTGGCACAGGCCATGGCGAGCGTTCGAAGTATCACCAAGAGGGAGAAGCCCGCGGACAGAAGGCTGTGGACCTGTGCCAGTGCCATCCACGTTGGAAACAGCACCGCAGGGATCGTTAATCCAAGACTGACGAGGATGAAGAGCGCGGCCATCGCCCACGTCTGCCGCCGGCCGGCATGAATCCATTCACGCCACAGGATCGGCGCAGCGGTGACGGGACTGATCGTGGTGTTCGTGCGGACCCCTCGGCCGAACAACACGGCCCTTATACGTCGCCGCTCCCGTGCAGGTCCCATGTGTCGCCCCAACGCCGCACGCATGTGCCGAGCCGTCAGGCCGACGAAGGCCACGCCGACCAGCAGTACGATCAGGCAATGTGCCGACAGGGAAAAACCCGTTACCAGACCGGGATAACCGGCCCGGTTGGTCAACAGGCCGAGAGCCCCCAAGGGACTGATCAGGCCGTACCGGACAAGCCGCAGGCCGCCGGCCGCCGGCAACCAGAAGGGCAGCATGCCTAAGAGAACCCACGCGACGCCGACGACGATGGCCGCACGGAGCATCGCCACGTGCGCGTGCCGCGTCCTCATGGAGAACCACAGCGTTACCGCCCCGACGGTGAAGGCCGCCGCGATCGTGATCCAGAAGCCCTCCCAGACCGTCTGCCAATCGATCCCGCCGAACACCCGAAACATGGCCAGGACGGGTACCCCGACGGCCAGCAGGACCAGTGGCTGCACCAACCCCGCGGCCAATTTGCCCATGACGATTTGCAGAGGCCGTATCGGGGTGGTCATCAGAGCGGCCAGCGTGCCCCGCTGGGCCTCCTCGTTCAGGCCGCCGCCCGCCAGGGCCAAGGCGATCAGATGAAGCGTGATGAACTGCAGCCAGACCATGATCAGGCTGAACAGGCGGGCCATCTCCGCCGTTTCCACCATCCGCCGACTTTGGGGTGCCGTTACGGCCAAGAGCTGCATCTGGAGCCACAAGACGGCCACAAGGGCGCCCAGGATCAGGATATACGCCGTGCGCATCCAGTACGTGTGTCGGCGGCGGCTGGCGACGCGCAGCTCCTTGTCGAAGATCGGTCCGGTCAACCACGACAACGTGATGGCATCACGCAAAGGGTACACGTCTGGTCTCGTCAAACGGTCAGAAAATGCCTTTCCGCAATCGGCAC
>DSDH01000107.1 GCA_011055475.1 Phycisphaerales bacterium
ATGCGAAGCTGGTTGGCCGCCGCATCACCGAGCGCCGAGGCATCCCGGTCCAGGGCCAGGTTCACCTTGTATCCACGGTTGTGGAGGTGCCGGGCGGCGCACAAGCCGCCGCCCCCGTTACCCCCTGCCCCGACTAGCACGGTTACCTCTCCGTCCTGGCCGGCCAGCATCTCCACCACGTTCGCAGCCAGGTTCCGGCCGGCATTCTCCATCATTTGCAGAATACCCAGGCCAAAGTCTTCCACCGCAATCCGGTCGACCTCCCGCATCTGCTCGGCGGTCACCGCCGGGATGGGGATGCTCTCTTTCGTCCAGAATAACAGATCGCTCATCAAGAACCCTGGCTCTCCATCGCCATGAACAGGTTGTTCAACGACTCGGACAGGGTCGGGTGGGCAAAGACGCCGTCGCGGATGGCGGTGTAGGGCACACCGCCCATCATTGCCATCTGCAGCACGGTCATCACTTCACCGCCCTCAAGGCCCAGGATCGCCGCGCCCAGGATCTGGTCGGTCTCGGCGTCCACGATCGCCTTCATCAGGCCGCGCGTCTCGTCCGTTTCCAGGGCGCGAGCGACCCACGTCATGGGGATCTTGGCCACGCGATAGTTGAGGCCCTGCACCTGGACCTCTTTCTCGGTCAGGCCGACCCGGCCGAGCTGCGGGTCGATGAACACGGTGTAGGGCACCAACCGGCCGGCCGTGCTCGCGTTCTCGCCCTCCAAGAGGTTGGAGCGCAGGATGCGATAGTCATCGTACGAGATGTGGGTAAAGGCCGGGCCACCCTTGACGTCGCCCAGGGCATAGATGCCCGGCACCACGGTCTCCAGGCGCTCATTTACCGAGATGAACCCGCGCCGGTCGGTCTCGATCCCGGCCGCTGGGAGGTTCAGGCGGTCGGTGTTGGGTACGCGGCCGGCGGCGACCAGCAGGTGTGAGCCGATCAGCGTGCGCTCGCCATCGGGCGTGCGCACCACCAACTCGATCGCGCCGCCGCCGGTCTGGGCGGCGCGCAGCGGTTCACTCTCCAGCAGCACCTCGACGCCGTCCTGGCGCAGGATCTCGGCGATCTCTTGAGCGATGTCGGCATCCTCGCGGGCGAGCAGTTGGGCGCCGCGCTGCACGATCGTCACCTGGCTGCCAAAGCGGCGGAACATCTGCCCGAACTCGAGGCCGATGTAGCCCCCGCCGATCACCAGTAGGTGCTCCGGCAGATCGTCCAGCTCCATGATCGAGGTCGAGTCGAGGTAGGGCACGCCATCCAACCCCGGCAGGTCGGGCACGCGGGCGCGGGCGCCGGTGTTGATCGCGATCGTGTCGGCCGCGAGCGTGCGCGTCCCGCCGTCGTTCAACTGCACCTCGACCGTCTTGGGGGCGACGAACCGCGCCTCGCCCACGATCAGCTCCAGCCCTTTTGCGCTCTCGACGCGTCGCCGGCTGCCGGTGCGAAAGCTCGCCACGATGTCGCGCTTGCGCTGGCGCACCTTGGCCATATCGACCGTCACCGGGCCGGTCTGGACGCCATAGTCGGCCGCTCGCCGGGCCAGGTGGGCCACCCGTGCGCTGGCGACCATCGTTTTCGTCGGCGTGCAGCCCTCGTTGACGCAGGTGCCGCCGACGTGCGCCCGTTCGACCAGGGCGGTCTTGGATCCCGCTTTGGCAAACTCGGCCGACAGCGGCCCGCCGGCCTGGCCGGCGCCGATGATGATGACGTCGAACTGCTCTGGTTGGGCCATGTCTATTCCACCACCTGGACGCCGCGCCAGAACGCGACGTAATCGGTGATGCCCAGTTCGGCCGCCGCAGGCTTGGGGTTGGGATAGGTCCAGGCGGCGTTCTCGTTGACCGCATCGCCCACGACGACGTCATAGTAGCTGGCGAGCCCTTTCCACGGGCAGGTGGTGTGGTGGTCGCTGGGGTGGAAATAGTCGCGGTTCACCGAGTCCGGCGGGAAATAGTGATTGCCCTCCACGACGATCGTCTCGTCGCTCTCGGCCAAAACGGTTCCGTTCCAGATCGCTTTCATGGTCCACTTCCTTTCTGTTCTGCGACACGTAAATATCCAACGCAGGGCTCGCTCTTCTCGCCCTCTCTACTCTAGACGCGACGGGCGCCCGGTTTCTTACCTCGGCGCTGCGCATACCCGCCAGGCGTGCAACACCTCCGCTACGCTCCACGCCTGGGCGATGGCGCCGCGCGGTGCAAAGGGCGGCTCCCCGTCAAAGATCTCGCCGATGCTGCCCACGCACCCGCCGGACAGATGGTCGAGCAGCGGCGCAAGGTAGGAGCGGGCCAGGGCACGATCGCCATAGACCCGTAGGTGGGCGCGGACGAAGGGGCCGATGAGCCAGGCCCAGACGGTACCCTGGTGGTAGGCCCCGTCGCGCTGGCGCTGATCGCCGCCATAGTAGCCCACGTAGGCCGGATCGCCCGGCGCCAGGCTTCGCAACCCGTGGGACGTCAGCAGGTGGCGGGCGCACACGTCGACGACCGCCCGCTGCTGCGCGCGCGTCAGCGGGCTGTGGCGCAAGGAGACTGCCAGCAGTTGATTCGGCCGCAGGCTGGCATCGTCCCCGGCCGGACCGTCGATGACGTCGCAACAATAGCCCAGCGCGTCGTTCCAAAAGCGGCCAAAGCCGGCCCGTGCGTCGTCTGCCAGCGCCTCGTACCGGTCTGCAGGCTCGTCCAGGAGACGCGCGAAATCGGCCATCACCCGCAACGCATTGTACCACAGCGCGTTGACTTCGACCGCCTTGCCGGTGCGCGGCGTGACAACCCAATCGCTCACTTTGGCGTCCATCCAGGTGAGCTGAACGCCTGCCTCGCCGGAGCGGAGCAACCCATCCGCCGGGTCGACGCCGATGCCATAGCGCGTGCCCAGCACGTGCCAGCGGATGATCTCGCGCAACGTCGGATAGAGCTCGCGCAGCAGGCCGTCGTCACCGGTTGCGGCGTGGTAGGCGCGGATCGCCTCAAAGTACCACAGGGTCGCGTCGACGGTGTTGTATTCGCCCGGTCCGGGCGGATCGCCGCCGTCGGGGAAGCGATTGGGCAACATCCCCCGGTCGACGTAAACCACATAGGTGCGCAGGATCTCGGCCGCCAGCTCCACACGGCCGGTAGCCAGCGTCAGGCCGGGGAGGGAGATCATCGTGTCTCGTCCCCAGTCGGCGAACCAATGGTAGCCGGCGATGATCGACCGGCCATCGGGATCGTCACCAACCGCCCGACGCACGACGAACTGGTCGGCGGCCAGGACCAGATGACGCACTTGGGCAGGGGCATCCTCTAAACCGCTCTGCGCCAGGAGTCGCGCCTCATAAGCCTGCCGTCTCGCATAGGCGCCGCGACCATCCCGTTCAGGATCAGACTCCGTACTGGCAACCAGCGTCCACGAGTCGCCCGGCGACAGGACCACCTCAAACTGCCCCGCGTAGAGGTTGTCATCCAGGCCATCCAAGCCCCGGTACGTCTCCTGGCTCAGCCAGTAGCCGCGGTACCACTCGGACGCCGTCGTCACAGCGGCGCCGGCGCCGAGCAGATAAAGATCGGCGCCCACACACAGCCCTCCTGGCACGGCCTCGATCTTGAGGCGCCAGTCGCCGGCGTGTGTGCTGCCGTGGTGATCCCGGTGGTTGACGACAGCCTTTACCGACAGAGTCAGAGGAGCCGCGCCTCGCCGCAGATCGTACCGTACGTAGGTCGTGTTCGCCCCCGGCTCCATCCAGA
>DSDH01000389.1 GCA_011055475.1 Phycisphaerales bacterium
AGGAAGGTTAGAACCTCTTCCAGTATTGTGCCAGTGCCATCCATGGTGAATTCGGATGACTCCATTCCATTCGGGCGTAACTTGCCGCCCGCTATGCTGTTTTCCGGTATAGACGACGCACCTGCCAACGGTAAGGATACAGCCGTTGCGTCTCGGTCGTGATGCGATACTGCTGAAACGCCTTCCAATCGCCATTGCAGTGAATCGCCCGTAGATCCAGCATCGCCTGGGCCCCCGCGACACACCACCGCATGCCCGTGCCTTCCATGCGGTCCTTGACCACGTGCCGGCAGGCGCCTTCCACCACCCCGCTGCCCATCGGATAGCCCTGGGACAGGCACACGTCGTAACGCATATACGCCCGGTTGTTCGACAGATACCCGATGACCTTCGACAATTGATCCCGCCGCGAACCCGACGCCCGAAGAGCCCTCGTTCGCGGCGCCCGGGACGGCCTTTTTCTGTATCGCCGGGGGCATCATGTTCGGCATGGCCGTCATGATCGCCCTGCGCCGAGGCCCCGGTTAGCCCAAAACGGCAAGGACCGCGAAGTGATCTCGGGACTGGACGCCAGCAGCCTGTTGAAAAAGGCTTCTTTCTTGAGTCACAGATTGTTCCGATTGGGATTACAGGATAGATTCATGCCGTGGTCCCAGGACAGCTCCTTCGTTGAGCCATACAGATGAGCGCAAAGCCGGGCTGGAGATTACAAGATGGAAAAAATCATGTTCTGCGGTCTGGGATGCTTGGCCCTGGCTTCGGTTCTTGGGTGCGCTGACCAAACCCCGTATTCCGAGCGTATCCTATGGGAGGACGCAGCGGTAGTCGACCGGGGACCGGGTGGCCCCCTCCCGGATTATTCGATCACTCCGGGCCGGAACACGGTCCTGGAGCTTCGGAATGGATACTCTCGTGGCCGATGGACCACCGCTCACGCGTCCCACGATGTCGTCTATCTTGTTCTCTCCCAAGAACCAAAACCGTACGACGACCTTCGCTTCACGGCCGCCGACGGCACCCTCTATTACACGGGCTTCGGCGGATACTCGTTCAAGACACTCGATCCCAACATGCCGGCAACCGCCGAACTGCGGGTGCGAGACATCAGCGATCGGCGAATGACGGCCACCGTCCGCGTGGCCTTGTACTTCAACCGGCAGGGGGTGAACAGCCCCGAAAGCCCACACCTATACGTGGTCAATGACATAGCCACGTTTACCAGGCGCAAATCACCTTCATCCAGTACGCCGTAGACGCGCAGAGCCCTGGTGTATCCGTGATGCCGAATCGGTCCGGTCTTGAGCGACCCATCTCAGTGCAACTCAACCGACCACGGCATAGAAGAAGGGGCAGCCCACATCGGGCTGCCCCCGGTGCTCCCCTCCGCACGAGCGAATATAGGCTCACGGGCGCCGCTACGTGGACGACCAGACGATCCAGTAGCCGCGGACCTCGCTGCGGGGGATGTCATCGCCCACGCTGCCGCGGCCCCAGAAGTGATCGTTGATGTTCGTCTCGCCGTCCTCGCCGATGACGCCCATGGTGGCCGTGTAGATCCGCTTGCCGGATTCATACGTCGCCGGCTGCACCTCGATGCCCGTCTCAAACCAGGCCCGCTTGACGGTCTTGCCATCGAGCATCTTCCGGGCGTATTTCTTGCCCTCGCTGGTGTTGTCAAACGTGATGGTCTGGTAGCCGTTGAGCAGGTGCAGCCGCTGGAACGCCGGCCCCCACCGCTGGTACCACTGGCGGCCGCCGGAGACCATCTGCAAGGGCCCGCAGGCGGCAATGGCGATCCACTCGACGTCGTTCTGGCCCCAGCGGGCCTCGTCGTAGTGCAGGAAGCCGTCGTTGTTGTTGCCGGGGAAGGTGAACCCATCGCCGTTGGCATGGCCGGTGTAGAACACGGCATCGACGTTATCCACCCAATTCGTATCGTCGCCGCCGGCGAACATGGGGTCCTTGAAGTCCCGCTCCCAGGCGTTGAAGTCGCCCCAGTTGAACCGGACGGTGACGCCCGCGTTGCTGAACCGGTTGACGAACCCCTTGGCGTTGTCCTTGGAGCCGCCCAGCCCCTGGGACTGGCCCACCCATTCGGTGCCCACGTCGGTCACCCCGCCGACCAACGGACCCACCGAGCCGTCCAGCGTGAACTTGGTGATCTTCAGCGGCTCGATGGGCAGTGTCGCCTCGGCCTGCACGGAGATGCCGCTGGCGTCGGTCAGCGTGACGACCAGCGTCTCGGACTGCGGGATCGGCACCCCCTGCCGCGGCGCGATCACGTACTGCACGCCGGAGCCCGTCTCGTCGGATAGATCGGTGGTGCTGGAACTCCAGGAGAAGGTGTACGGCGGATTGCCGCCCCAGTACTCCGTGCCCGCGAAGACCGTGTCGCCCTTGATATCGGCGAAGAGCTCAACCTTCGGCAGCAGATCGTCATCGGCGCGGGGGTCCAGCGCCGGCACCAGCACCACCCGCAACAGGCGGTCCGGCCCGCCGTTCGGGCCGGGGATCGTGCCGCCGATGGCGTAATGCGGCTGAATCGTCTGCACGTTGCCCGCCTCCGGCGTCGGCGCGTAGTAGACCATGCGCGTGGTCAGCTTGGCGTCCGGCGGCAGATTCACGCCCTGGGCCTTGAACAAGGCACGGGCCTGGGTCTGGGCCACGTTCAGGGGCTTGAGCGGATACTCGCGGATCTTCTGCACGGCCGGCAGCAACAGGCCGATCAGGACGGGATCGCCGCCACCGTCAAAACCGATCTTCAACTTGGCGCCGGGCCCGACCAGGGGCACGCCGCCAATGTGGAACTCGTAGGTCACCTGCGTATCGAGGGCGGCCTGGGCGATCTCGCGGCCATTGGTGTCGACCGCCTGGAACATGCTGTGGTCGATCGCCGGCGTGGCGACGATCTCCGGCGAGAGTTCCAGGCCGGCCTCCTTCAGGGTTCCCTGAACCCGCTCCAGGGCCCGCTTCGGGTCATATATCTGCGGCTGGATCGCATCGAACTGGATCACTTCGCGTACACCGGGCAATTTGTCCTCGTTGCCGGGTGTCTGGGCGAGCACCTTGGTCGGCACGGCCAGGAACTTGTCGGAATAGAACCGCAGGGCCCCATCCTCGGCCAGGATATCGCCCTGGACGCCGAGGGCCTGGGCGAACTTGGCGGCCTGGTCCCTGGTGAAGCCGAACTGCATGACCTCAAACACGGGCAGGCTCGTCGGCAAACACTCGGTGAGCCATCGCTGCGAGAGGATCGCCAGGTCCTCCATGTCCACCACGCGGTCGCCGTTCAGGTCGCCCTCGCAGTCGTCGCACACCGGCGGGGCCAGGACCATGAACCCGGGTGGCGAGGTCCGCGCCGTGGGAAAGGCCACATCGTTCTCATGGGTGACCACGACGTTCGCACAGGAAAAGTTGCCGATGCCCGCGGTTTCAAAGTACAGCAGCCCCGGCCCGGTGACGTCCACGAACCGCAGTGTGAAGGTCTCGGGCCCCTCGACAACGACCGTGGGAAAGTCGATATGGACGGGGTGAAAGGGCACCGGGGTATTGGGAATGTCGGCGGTGACCCGCGTGGCCGCGAGGACCGGGCCCGTAAAGCCGGACGAACGTCTCAATTCCGCGGTGAACTCATAGGACCCGGCCACCGCCCCGTTCATGCGAACCCCCACGGACGCGAAATCCAACCTGACCGTGAACGCCAGGCCCCGCAGGTCGGCCC
>DSDH01000502.1 GCA_011055475.1 Phycisphaerales bacterium
CCTAACCAATCTACCGATATACCAATATACCAATCTACCAATATACCAATTTACCAGTCTACCAATTTACCAGTCTACCAATATACCAATTTACCAGTCTACCAGCCCCCCGACGATCGCTGGGATCAGGCCGCCGGCCTTGATGATTTGCACGATGAATGGCGGGAACGGCGGGGTGCGGTGGGTGCGGCCGGTGCGCAGGGTCGTTATGGTGCCCTGGCGCAGGTCGATGGTCAGTCGGTCGCCCGTTTCCGCCTCGGCCACCGCCGCCGGACATTCTAAGATGGGCAGCCCGACGTTGATCCCGTTGCGGTAGAAGATGCGGGCGAAGTTCTCGGCGATGACGCACGAGACGCCCGCGCCCTTGATCGCCAGCGGCGCGTGTTCCCGCGACGAGCCACAGCCGAAGTTCTCCCCGACGACGATGATGTCACCCGGCTGGACGTCGGTGGCGAACGCAGGGTCGATATCCTCCAAACAGTGCTGGGCCAGTTCCGCCGCCGTCGAGACGTTCAGGTAGCGGGCCGGGATGATGGCGTCGGTGTCGACGTGGTCGCCGTATTTCCAGACATTGCCTTCGATGCGCATGGTTTTCCTCCGGTCACGTATTCTGTAGGCTTGCGGGATGGGCGATGCGGCCCGCCACAGCGCTCGCGGCCGCGACGGCCGGCCCGGCCAGGTAGACCTCGCTATCGGGGTGGCCCATCCGCCCGCGGAAGTTGCGGTTGGTGGTGCTCACCGCCCGCTCGCCGGCGGCCAGGATCCCCATGTGCCCGCCCAGGCAGGGGCCGCAGGTCGGCGTGCTGACGGCCGCACCGGCCTCGACGAAGGTCTCGATCAATCCCTCGCGCAGCGCGTCTAAGTAGACCTGTTGTGTACCGGGGATGACGATGCAGCGCACGTCCCGGTGGACCCGCTGCCCGCGCAGGACCCGGGCCGCGACGCGCAGGTCCTCCAACCGGCCGTTGGTGCACGAGCCGATGACGGCCTGATCGATGCGCACGTCCTCCGCGGCGGCCTCGCTCACGGGGCGGGCGTTTTCCGGCAGGTGGGGATATGCCACCTGGGGCTCGATCCGGCTCACGTCGATCTTGATGACTTGGGTGTAAGCCGCGTCCGCCGACGCGGCCGCGTCCGTTTCGAATACCCGGTACGGACGCGAAACCCGGCCGTCCACGTAGGCCCGGGTGGCGTCGTCTACGGCGAACAGGCCCGCCTTGGCCCCCGCCTCGATGGCCATGTTGGCCATCGTGAAACGTCCGTCCATCGAAAGCTGGGCCATCGCCGGCCCGGCGAACTCGATGGCCTGGTAACGGGCGCCACTGACGCCGATCTGGCCGATGGTGTACAGGATCAGGTCCTTGCCCCCAACCCAGGGCTGGCACGTGCCGTGATAGAGGATGCGGATCGTCTCCGGCACGCGCAGCCACACCTTGCCGGTCGCCATGGCCACGGCGACGTCGGTCGAACCCATCCCGGTGGCGAAGGCGCCCAGCGCACCGTAGGTGCAGGTGTGCGAGTCGGCCCCCACGACGAGGTCGCCGGGCGCCACCAGGCCCTGTTCCGGGAGCAGTACGTGCTCGATGCCCATCTGGCCCACGTCGTAATGGTGGACCAGCCCTTGCTGGCGGGCGAAACGGCGCACCTGGGCGCATTGTTCGGCCGATTTGATGTCCTTGTTGGGCGCAAAGTGATCGGCGACCAGCACCACACGCCGGGGATCGAACACGGTGCGTTTTCTGCCGTTCTCGACCAGCCTTTCGAACTCGCGGATGGCGATGGGCGCGGTGATGTCGTTCGCCAGCACCACGTCCACCGCCACCTCCACGAGCTCACCGGGCGCCACGTCCCGTTCGCCGTCCAGCAGGTGAGCGGCGATGATCTTTTCGGCGATTGTACGTGTCATTCGCTCATTTGCTCATTCGCTCATTCGCTCATTCAAATTCTCCCCGCACCACTTCATCGCCCAGCCCCGGGGCTCCAGGAACTTCTCCCGTGTGCCCGGCGCGACGTACCGCCGTTCCTCCCTCCTGGCTGGGGCCGATTCTTCCCCCATCACCCAATTCAACGCCCATCCACGCGGTTCCCTGAACTTCCCTTCATTTCGAGTATCCATTTCAATCCTCCTATTAACCTGAAACCTCTAACCTCACACTTTAAACCTTAAACCTTCAACCCACACCTTCCGCCTCCCGCCGAGCCACGATCAGCCGATTGAGCGCGAACAGATACGCCTTGGCACTGGCCGCGATGATGTCGGTGTCGGCCCCGTGGCCGCTGAAGATGCGGCGTTTGGCGCCATTGACCGGCTCGTTGGCCTGGATGCGGATGGTCACGCGCCCCACGGCGTCGATCCCCTCGGTGACCGCCTCGATCGAGAACTCGATCAGCTCATTCGGCTCGCCGATGACGCGATTGATGGCCCGGTAGACTGCGTCCACCGGTCCGGTGCCGTGGTCGGCATCGCAATATACCTGACCGTCCGGTCCCCGGATGCTGACGGTGGCGGTCGGGATGCTTTGATTGCCGCAACTGACCTGGATCTGCTCCAGGTCATAGATCTGCTCGAAAAAGGTCCGGGCCTCGTCGGCGACGATGGCCTCCAGGTCCCGGGTGTCGACCGTTTTCTTCTTGTCGGCGACCTCCAGGAAACGTTGGTAGACCTGTTCAAACTGGGCCTCGCTGAGGGTGTACCCCAGTTCGGTCAAGCGGTGGCGCAGTCCAGCCCGGCCGGAGCGCGCCGAAAGGATGATGGCAGACTCGGGTGCGCCGACGTCGCGGGGGTTGATGATCTCGTAGGTCGTGCGCTCCTTGAGCACGCCGTCCTGGTGGATGCCAGACGAGTGGGCGAAGGCGTTGGTGCCGACGATGGCCTTGTTCGGCTGGACCGGGATGGATGTCAGTTGGCTGACCAGGCGGCTGACCGGATAGATTTGCCGGGCGTCGATCCGGGTCGCACGCCCGAAGCAATCGCGGCGGGTGTGCAGTGTCATCACGACCTCCTCTAGCGACGTGTTACCCGCCCGCTCGCCGATGCCGTTGACGGTGACCTCTACCTGTTGCGCGCCGTTGAGCACCGCCGAAAGCGTGTTGGCCGTCGCCATCCCCAGGTCGTTGTGACAGTGGACCGAGACGGTGGCCTGGTGGATGTTGGGCACGTTCTCGAAAATGCCCCCGACCAACGCACCGAACTCGGCGGGCGTGGCGTAGCCGGTGGTATCGGGGATGTTGACCACCGTCGCACCGGCGTCGATGACGGCCTCCAGCACCCGGTAGAGATAGATCGGATCAGCTCGCCCAGCGTCCTCGGCGTAGTACTGCACGTCCTCCACGAACTGCTTGGCATACCTGACCGCCTCGACCCCCTGGGCCAGCGCCTCCTCCCGCGTCATCCGGAGCTTGTACCGGATGTGATTGTCGGAGGCGCCCAGGCCGGTGTGGATGCGCGGCTGGGCTGCGTCATTAAGGGCCTCGGCCGCCGCGTCGATGTCCCGGGCGTTGGCCCGCGTCAGCCCACAGACGACGCACCCGCGGATCTCCCGCGAGATGCGCTGCACGGCCCGGAAATCGCCCGGCGACGAGATGGGAAATCCCGCCTCGATGACGTCCACGCCCATCCGTTCCAGCGCGCGGGCGATCTCCAGCTTCTCGTCCACGTTGAGCGCCGCCCCCGGCGACTGCTCCCCGTCCCGCAATGTCGTATCAAACACGCACACCC
>DSDH01000176.1 GCA_011055475.1 Phycisphaerales bacterium
GCCGTTCAGCGAGACGGACAACGTGGACTATCCCATCTCGCCCTATGCGGCCACCAAGAAGGCCGGCGAGTTGCTGTGCTACACATACAGCCACCTGTATGGCTTGGCGGTCACGTGTCTGCGGTTTTTTACGGTGTACGGACCGCGACAGCGGCCGGACCTGGCGATCCACAAGTTCGCCCGGCTCATCGAGCAGGGTCGGCCCATCCCGGTCTTCGGCGACGGGTCGATGGAGCGGGATTTCACGTATATCGACGACATCCTCGACGGCGTCGTCGCCGCCATCGAGCGGTGCGAGGGCTATGAGATTTACAACTTGGGCGAATCCCGCCCGGTGCGGCTGGACGCCCTGATCGCCGCCCTCGAGAACGCCCTCGGCAAGAAGGCCGTCATCGAACGCCATCCCCTGCAGCCCGGTGACGTCAACCGGACCTACGCCGACGTGAGCAAGGCGATGGATCGTCTGGGCTATCGACCGAACACCCCGCTGGACGAAGGACTTGCCCGGTTTGTACAGTGGTTGCGTTCGACGCCGTCGGAGCAGACTTGAAAGTAACGCAGGAACGACCCACGCGAGGCCATGGAATGAAGAAGGCACTGATCACGGGCATCACGGGCCAGGATGGCTCGTACCTGACGGAGTTTCTGCTGGCCAAGGGCTACGAGGTGTACGGCCTGATCCGCCGCAGTTCCTCGTTCCACACCGGCCGGATCGACCACCTCTATCGCGACCCGCACGAGCAGCCGCGGCTCAAACTGATCTATGGCGATTTGTCCGACGGCAGCAACCTGGCGGCCATCCTGGGCGACGTGCGGCCCGATGAGGTGTACAATCTCGGCGCCCAGAGCCACGTCCGCGTGAGTTTCGACATGCCGATCTACACGGTGAACGTCGACGCCCTGGGCACGCTGCGGCTGCTCGAGGCCGTCCGCAAGCTCAACCTGCCCACCCGCTTCTACCAGGCCAGCAGCAGCGAGATGTACGGCAAAGTCGTGGAGACCCCGCAGACTGAGACCACGCCCTTTTATCCACGCAGCCCCTATGCCTGCGCGAAGGTGTACAGCTTCTATCAGACCGTCAACTACCGCGAGGCCTATGGTCTGTTCGCCGTCAACGGCATCCTGTTCAACCACGAGTCGCCCCGCCGCGGTGAGACGTTCGTGACCCGCAAGATCACCCGCGCCGCCGCCCGCATCAAGCTCGGTCTCCAGGACCATCTCTACCTGGGCAATCTCGACGCCCAACGCGACTGGGGATACGCCGGCGACTACATCGAGGCCATGTGGCTGATGCTCCAGCAGGAGGAGCCCGACGACTACGTCATCGCCAGCGGCGAAACGCATTCCGTCCGCGAATTCCTGGACGAGGTGTTTGGGCACCTCGACCTCGACTGGCAGGACTATGTCCGGATCGACCCGCGGTACTTCCGTCCGACCGAGGTGGACCTGCTGCTGGGCGATGCGACCAAGGCCCGACGCACCCTGGGCTGGGAACCGAAGGTGTCCTTCCGTGAGTTGGCGATCATGATGACCGAGGCCGACCTGGAGCTGGCCCGGCGGGAGAAAATATTGAAGGATGACGACGAACGGCGGAGATTATGAGCGACTTTTTCAAGAATCGACGGGTGGTGGTAACCGGCGGGGCCGGGTTTCTGGGGGGCTACGTGTGTGACGGCTTGCGCCGCCGGGGTTGCCGACAGGTGCTGGTGCCGACCATCGAGGAGTATGACCTGGTGCGAATGACCGACGTGGAACGGATGTACGACACGTTGCGGCCGGACGTGGTGATCCATCTGGCCGCGGTCGTCGGCGGCATCGGCGCCAACCGAAAACACCCCGGCAAGTTCTTCTACGACAACCTCATGATGGGCGTCCAGCTCATCGAGCAGGCCCGGCACCGCGATGTGCAGAAGTTCGTGACCATCGGGACGGTCTGCGCGTATCCCAAGTTCACGCCGGTGCCCTTTCGCGAGGATGACCTGTGGAACGGCTACCCGGAGGAGACCAACGCCCCCTACGGACTGGCCAAGAAGATGCTGCTGGTCCAGTCCCAGGCCTACCGCACCGAATACGGGTTCAACGGCATCTTCCTGCTGCCGGTCAATCTGTACGGGCCGGGCGACAACTTCGACCCCGAAGCGAGCCACGTCATCCCCGCGCTCATCAAGAAATGCGTGGACGCCGTCGATCGCGGCGATGCCTTCATCGACTGTTGGGGCACCGGCTCCCCCTCGCGGGAGTTCATCTACGTCGCCGACGCGGCCGAGGGGATTCTCCTGGCCACCGAGCACTACAACGGCGCCGACCCGGTCAATATCGGCTCGGGTTTTGAGATCACCATTCGCGACCTGGCCGAGAAGATCGCCGCGCTGACCGGCTTTACTGGTGAGCTGCGGTGGGATCCGAGCCAGCCCGACGGCCAGCCCCGGCGCTGCCTGGATGTGAGCCGCGCCCGAAAGGCCTTCGGCTTCGAGGCCAAGACCGATTTCGACGAGGGCCTGCGGGCGACAATCGACTGGTACCAAGAGAACAAACACCGGCTCTTTGGCGAGGTGCATTGACATGACCGATCCCTCGACCCCGTCCACCAAGACATTCGCGCTCATCGGCGTCGGCGGATACATCGCGCCGCGCCACCTGCGAGCCATCAAGGACACCGGCCACATTTTGGCCGCTGCCCTGGATAAAAACGATTCGGTCGGCGTGCTCGACAGTTACTTCCCCGATGCGCACTTCTTCACCGAGTTCGAGCGGTTCGATCGGCACATCGAAAAACGCCGCCGTCGTGGCGAGGGCATGGACTATGTTTCGATCTGCTCGCCGAACTACCTGCACGATGCCCACGTGCGCTTCGCCCTGCGGGTGGAGGCCGACGCCATCTGCGAAAAGCCCCTGGTGATTAACCCGTGGAACGTCAACGCCCTGACCGAGCTGGAACAGGAAACGGGCCGCAAGATCAACACGATCCTGCAGCTTCGACTGCACCCGACCATCGAGGCCCTGCGCCGCAAGGTGGCCGAAGGCCCCGCCGAGAAGGTCTACGACATCGACCTGACCTACATCACCTCGCGTGGCCGCTGGTACCACGCCAGTTGGAAGGGGGATGAGAGCAAGTCCGGCGGCATCGCCAACAACATTGGCATTCACTTCTTCGACATGCTCATCTGGATCTTCGGGGCCGTGCGGCAGAACTTCGTCCACGTGCGGACGCCGACACGGGCGGCCGGGTTCCTCGATCTGGCGCGGGCCCGGGTGCGGTGGTTCCTGTCGCTGGAGCGAGGCGATCTACCCATCGCGCCGGAGCCGGACAAGCCCGAGACCTATCGCTCCATCCTCGTTGACGGCGAGGAGATCGAGTTCTCCGGCGGATTCACGGACTTGCATACCGAAAGCTACCGGCGCATCCTCTCCGGCCAGGGGTTCGGCACCGATACCGTCCTGCCGTCGATCGAGCTGGTCTACGACATCCGCCACGCCGAGCCGCTGGGGCTCAAGGGGCAGTATCACCCATTGCTCAAGAAGATCGCCCTGTAGGCAACCGCCGGGATAAGGGATCGGACATGACGACCAACGCACAGGCTGGTGAGTACTTCGCGCATCGCACCGCGGGTGTCGATCAACCCTGCCAGAACGGGCGGGGGACGAAGATCTGGCATTTCTGCCATGTCTGTGCCGAGGCCGTCATCGGGCGCGACTGCAACC
>DSDH01000179.1 GCA_011055475.1 Phycisphaerales bacterium
AACAGCCCTCCTTGGCACGGCATTGCATCTCATCGAATGACCACGGCATGAGTCTATCGTGTAACGCCAATTGAAGCAATATACAACTCAAGAAAGAGCGGCCTTTTTCAACAGGCTGCTAGACGGACAGGCGTCCTCGGAGACCGTCGCCACCGAAGCGGCCCCGGCCGACGTCGGTCCGGCAGAGCCGAAGACCGGGGTGGGCGCGCCGCAGACGGCGGCTGGGGGAATGGTGATCGGTGGTGACGACCTCGAGATGGTCAATGACTTCATCGCGGAGGCAGCCGAGCATATCGAGTCGATCGAAGCGGGCCTGCTGAACCTGGAGAACGCGTCCGAGGACCCGGAGGCCATTAACCTGGTCTTCCGGGGGTTCCACACGATCAAGGGCATGGCCGGCTTCCTGAACCTGTCCGATATTCAGCGCCTCGCGCACGCGGCGGAGAACATCCTGGATTTAGGCCGCAAGCAAAAGCTGCAACTGCTCGGCGAGGCCATGGACGTGGTGTTCGAGGCCGTGGATCTGCTCAAGCAGATGATGCAGGCGTTGGGCCGGGCCGTTTCCTCCGACGGCGTGATCCCGCCGTGCGAGTCCCTGCCGGTCACGCTCGAGCGGCTCACGGCCTGCGCCCAGGGGCGCGAAGCGACAGCCTCGACGACAACCCAGGCCGCACCGGCCCTGACTTCTGCGGCGGTGGAACCCGAGGGCGAGAAGGTCGAGCCCATGTCCCAAGCAGTGAGCCCGGCGGTGGAGCCCGAAACGGATATACCCATGGCGTCCGGCACGCCGGCGGAGCCGGCAGCGGCTTCGTCCCCGCCGCGGCCGGGCGAGACCCCGTCCAAGAGGGCCGTCGCGGATGAGAAGATCAAGGTCAGCACGGCCCGTCTGGACAGCCTGGTGAACATGGTCGGCGAACTGGTCATCGCCCAGTCGATGGTCTACCAGGAGGCCGGGGGGGTCGTGTCGCAGGACCACGACCTGGTCCGCACCGTCAGCCACCAGGGCAAGATCGTCCGCGAACTGCAAGAGCTGTCGATGATGATGCGGATGGTGCCCATCCAGGGGGTGTTTCAGAAGATGGCCCGGCTGGTGCGGGACCTGTCGCAGAAGTCCGGCAAGAAGGTCGTGTTCTCCTCGGAGGGGGAGGACACGGAGCTTGACCGGATCGTCGTGGATCAGATCGGCGATCCGTTGGTGCACATGGTGCGCAACAGCGTCGACCACGGGATCGAGTCGGAGGATGAGCGGCGGCAGGCGGGCAAGGACCCCGTGGGGCACGTCCACCTGCGGGCGTTTCATCAGGCCGGCAGCATCGTCATCCAGATCCAGGACGATGGTCGCGGTCTGGACAAGGAGCGCATCCTCAAGAAGGCCGTCGACCAGGGTCTGATCTCGCCGGGCCAGGACCTTCCCGACGCGGATATCTATAAATTGATCTTCCACGCGGGGCTCTCCACGGCCAGGCAGGTGACCGACATCAGCGGCCGGGGCGTGGGCATGGACGTGGTCAAGAAGAGCATTGATGCGCTGCGCGGCAAGGTCGACATCGAGACCGAACTGGGCCGGGGAACCACGTTCACTATCCGGTTGCCGCTGACGATGGCCATCATCGAAGGGCAGATCGTTCGCATCGGCGCCGCGCACTACGTGGTGCCGATCATGACGATCGAGTGCTGCCTGCGACCCACCCCGGACCAGATCAGCACCATCCGGGGCCGGGCGGAGATGGTGATGGTGCAGAACCAGCTCATCCCCATGGTGCGGTTGTACCGGTTGTTCGGCGTCGCTCCCGACAGCGAGGTTCCCTGGG
Organism: Phycisphaerales bacterium; assembly: GCA_011055475.1. Lineage (GTDB taxonomy): Bacteria > Planctomycetota > Phycisphaerae > Sedimentisphaerales > Anaerohalosphaeraceae > DSDH01. The sequence continues at coordinate 1,812 of DSDH01000179.1, forward strand.
AATCGTCGCTGGTGGTGGTGGGCGAGGACGGCCTGCGCGGCTGCCTGATGGTGGATGAGGTGCTCGGCCAGCACCAGGTGGTCATCAAGAGCCTGGGCCGGGGTATCGGTCATATACCGGGCATCGCCGGCGGGGCCATCATGGGCGACGGGCGGATCAGTCTGATTATCGACGTGCCGGGGCTGCTGCAATCGGCGATGCGCCAGGCGGCGCCGTAGCTCGGCGTTTTGGGGATGGGCTCCACGTGCTGGATACACGGCTTGAAGAATTGACGCTTACCGAGGAGCAGTTTCGCCGGATCAGCGATCTGGTCTACGACTACTGCGGCATCAATCTGCACGATGGCAAGAAGGAGCTGGTGCGCTCCCGCCTGGCCAAACGTCTGCGCACGCTGAAGATCCGGTCCTTCGAGGATTACCTGGCGTATGCGCTGAAGGACCCGAGCGGGCGGGAGTTCACACACCTGATCGACGCATTGAGCACGAACCTGACCAGCTTCTTCCGCGAGCCGCAGCACTTCGCCTATCTTCACGAGTATTTCTATCCGGCGCTGCTGGCGCGGAAGCGCGCGGCCAAACAGTGGCGCATCCGGGCCTGGAGCGCGGGCTGTTCATCGGGCGAGGAGCCGTACAGCATCGCCATCTCCCTGTTGGATGCGCTCGAGGGACAGGGTCGCTGGGATGTGAAGATTCTGGCGACGGACCTATCGACGCAGGTGTTGGCCCGCGCCAGAGAGGGGGTCTATGAAGCCGCCCGCGTGGCGCCGCTGACCGGCATGCAAAAACAGCGCTATCTGATCCGCCGGGACCAGGGCGCATCGTTCGAGGTGGCCCCGGTGGTGCGTTCGATGGTCGTCTTCGCTCGACTGAACCTGATGCAACCGTGGCCGGTTCACGGACCCGTGGACTTCATCTTCTGTCGCAACGTGATGATCTACTTCGACAAGCCGACACAACAACGGCTGGTACAGCGTTTCTGGGATTTGTTGGACGCGAAGGGCCTGCTTTTCACCGGCCATTCGGAATCCCTGACGGGCGTCCAGCATCGGTTCGAGTACGTCCAGCCGACGATTTACGCCAAGCCGTGAGGATGCAGACGCATGTGGGGGACAGCTTCGTGAGACAAAGGATCGTGGTGGACATCTCGGATGCCAAAGTGTCCGGCGACCCGGAGGCCGTGCTGACCACGTACTCGCTGGGTTCGTGCATCGGGGTGGCGCTGTTCGACGCGGTCGCCCACGTGGGCGGCCTGCTGCACTATCAGCTTCCCGATTCGAGCCTCGATGCAGCCAAGGCCGAGCGCTACCCGTTCATGTTCGCCGACACGGGCATGGCGATTCTCGTCCAAAAGCTGCAAAGCATGGGGGCCGGGATGAAGCGGATGCAGGTCCGCGTCGCCGGCGGCGCCAATATGGCCTCCGGTCCCAAGGGCTTTGATATCGGCAAGCGCAACTACCTGGCCATCCGAAAGGTGTTGTGGAAACACGGCCTGTTCATCGACGGCGAGGACGTGGGCGGCGAGGCGCCGCGGAACATGAGCCTGTTCATGTCCGACGGCACGGTGACCGTGCGTTCGGTGGGCCTGGAGAAGAGACTATGACGGGCGAGGGTGGGACATGGAGGAACTGAGTTTTCGAGGCCTGTTCGACGGCGGCCCGTTGCCCGATCCGTCACGGATCGGCGGCACGGGCATCGTGGAGGAGATCTGGTCGGCCTACCTGGACGCGGTGCAGACGCATTTGGAGCACCTGGAGCGGGCGGCGCTGGCGCTGGAGGCCGGCACGGAGGTCGAGCAGAATACCGCCGCGATCCGTCGGCTGCTGCATTCAGCCAAGGGGGACAGCGGCATGGCCGGCCTCAAGGACGTGTATACCCTGTGTCACCAGGCGGAG
>DSDH01000418.1 GCA_011055475.1 Phycisphaerales bacterium
AGACCGGCCGCGTCGTCGTCATCGAGATCAACCCGCGGACGTCTCGCTCGTCGGCCCTGGCCTCCAAGGCCACGGGGTTCCCCATCGCGCTCGTGTCCTCGCTGCTGGCCGGCGGCCTGACGCTGGACGAGATCCCCTATTGGCGGGATGGAACGCTCGACAAGTACACCCCCAGCGGCGACTATGTGGTGGTCAAGTTCGCCCGCTGGGCCTTCGAGAAGTTCGAGGGCCTGCCCGACCGGCTCGGCACGCAGATGCGGGCGGTCGGCGAGGTCATGAGCATCGGCAAGACGTACAAGGAGGCGTTTCAGAAGGCGATCCGCTCGCGGGAAGATGGCCGTTATGGCCTGGGTTTCGCCCGCGATTATTACAAGCGTTCGCTCGAGGACCTGATGCAACTGCTCGTCGAGCCCTCCAGCGAACGGCAGTTCATCATGTACGAGGCCCTGCGCAAGGGCGCCGACGTGCAGGCCCTGTTTGAGCTGACCCACATCAAGCCGTGGTTCATTGAGCAGATGAAGGAGCTGGTGGACCTGGAGCAGGAGATCCTTCAGTACAAGGGCCGGGCCCTGCCCGATGCGCTGCTGACGCGGGCCAAGAAGGATGGCTTTGCCGATCGCTACCTGGCCAAGCTGCTCGGCGTCGGCGAAACGCAGATTCGCACCCAGCGCACCAAGCTGGGCACCGTCGAGGGCTGGCACCCGGTGCCCGTCAGCGGCGTCGAGAACGCGGCCTACTACTACTCCACCTACAACGCGCCCGATGCGACCGAGGTCTCCCCGAATCGCAAGATCATGGTCCTCGGCGGCGGGCCCAACCGTATCGGCCAGGGCATCGAGTTCGACTACTGCTGCGTCCACGCGGCGTTCTCCCTGCGGGATGAGGGCATCGAGTCGATCATGGTCAACTGCAACCCTGAAACCGTCTCCACCGACTACGACACCTCGAACAAGCTGTACTTCGAGCCGCTGACGGTGGAGGACGTGCTGAGCATCTACGAAAAGGAAAAGCCCGACGGCGTGATCTGCCAGTTCGGCGGCCAGACGCCGCTGAACATCGCCGCCGAGCTCGAGGCCGCCGGGGTGAAGATCATCGGCACGACGCCGGAGACCATCGACCTGGCCGAGGACCGCGACCGCTTCCGCCAGAAGATGCAGAAGCTGGGCATCCCCCAGCCCGACAGCGGCATGGCCAGCACCGTCGAGGAGGCGCTCGCCCTGGCCAAGCGCATCGGCTATCCGCTGATGGTCCGGCCCTCGTTCGTGCTCGGCGGCCGGGCGATGGAGGTGGTGCACGATGAGGAGATGCTGATCCGCTACGTGCAGGCGGCGGTGGATGTGTCGCCCGAACGGCCCATCCTGATCGACAAGTTCCTGGAGAACGCCATCGAGGCCGAGGCGGACGCCCTGGCCGACGGCACGGACGCCTTCGTGCCGGCCGTCATGGAGCATATCGAGCTGGCGGGCATTCACTCCGGCGATTCGGCGTGCGTCATCCCGCCGATCACGATCCCTCCCAAGCACATCGACACCATCTGCGAGTACACCCGCCGCATCGCCACGGAGTTGCACGTGGTCGGCCTGATGAACATCCAGTACGCGATCTGCAACGACAAGGTGTACATCCTGGAGGCCAACCCCCGCGCCAGCCGCACCGTGCCGCTGGTCAGCAAGGTGTGCGGTCTGTCCATGGCCCGCATCGCCACGCAGTTGATGCTGGGACGCAAGCTCAGTGACTTGGGCCTGAAGGACCGCACCATCCCCCACTACGGCGTCAAGGAATCGGTCTTCCCCTTCTATTTCTATCCCGAGGTCGACCCGGTGCTCGGCCCCGAGATGCGATCCACCGGCGAGGTGCTGGGCATGGCCGACTCCTTCGGCCTGGCCTTCTACAAGGCCGAGGACGCCGCCCATGGCCGGCTCCCTTCAGAGGGCACCGTGCTGCTGACCGTGGCCGACCGCGACAAGGGACCCGGCCTGGTGGAGGCGGTAAAGGGCTTTGCGTCGCTGGGCTTTCGGCTCAAGGCGACCGAGGGCACGCAGGCGTTTCTGGCCCGGCACGGCATCGAGACCGAGCGGGCCTACAAGATGCGTGAGCAGCGGCCCGACATCGCCGATGAGATCACCAACGGGGAGATTCAGCTCCTGATCAATACGCCCCGCGGCAAGGCCAGCAAGGCCGACGACTCCTACATCCGCAAGGCCGCGATTCGCTATAAGGTCCCGTACATTACCACGATCCCGGCCGCCCTGGCCGCGGCCAAGGGCATCGCCGCCATCCGCGGCCGCGTGCCTACGGTCAAATCATTGCAGGAATACCACGCCGGGATCCTGTGACCGCCCTGACCCAGAGGAGAACCGAACGATGGATGAGCCCATCCGCATCATGCCGTGCCTGGACATGCAGAACGGACGCGTCGTCAAGGGCGTCCACTTCGTGGATATCAAGGACGCGGGCGACCCGGTCGAGTGCGCCCGGGCGTACTGCCGCGCCGGGGCCGATGAGCTGGCCCTGCTGGACATCACCGCGACGGTGGAGAATCGGCCCACGATGCTGGATGTGGTCCGCCGGGTCGCCGAGGTGACGACGGTGCCGTTCACCGTCGGCGGCGGCATCTCGGATGTGACCACGGCGCGGGCCGTCCTGGAGGCCGGGGCCGACAAGGTCTCCACGAGCAGCGCGGCGTTTCGCCACCCCGAAAGGATCGAGGAGATGCTCGCCGAGTTCGGCCCGGACCGGGTGACCGTGGCGATCGACGTGGACGTGAACCCCGCGCTGCCGTCGGGCTACGAGGTGTATATCGACGGCGGGCGAACCGCCACCGGCGCCGACGCCATCGCGTGGGCCCGCACGGTGGACGGCTTCGGCGTTCAGACGATCCTGCCGACCAGCAAGGCCGGAGACGGGGCCCGCACGGGCTATGACCTGCCGGTGATCCGGGCGATGGCCGAGGTCTGCTCGGCCACGATCGTCGCCTCGGGCGGCGCGGGCAAACTGGAGCACTTCTACGAGGCCGTCCAGGCCGGGGCCACCGTCCTGCTCGCCGCGTCGGTGTTCCACTTCGGCCTGATCGGCATCGGCGACCTCAAGGCCTACCTCCGCGACCGCGGCCTCAACCTGGCCTAGCCACCCGCTGGAAGACCCCGCGTCCGTCGTGCCGGCCTTGACCCCCGGAGTCCCGGCAAGCCGGGATCGCGCCGCGTTTCATTGCCGCGACCGGATCCAAGGTCTGTCAAGTGGTGCCAGACTACGCCGTTGGCCACGGCCCCTTGGTTCTTACTCGCCATCGCGATGCGTTCTGGGCAATCTCACGTATTCAAGCACCTCCGCAAGTGCGATCAGACACCACCCCAGCGGACCCACTTGCATGACTATCTGATACCATGCCGGGACACGGCTCAGGTCAACCCCACGAAAGAAAACTAAAAATCTCTGACACCGTTGTTTGGCTTTTTTCGGGTTGACATTCGCACCAGCCCGCGCATATACTGAAGGTGGTGAGATGAGTATGACCTGCTACAGGAAGGTAGCATGCCGAGTGTCGCTTTCATATTCATATCAAGCGGGTGCTTGCCTGGGGATGTTGGAGAGTGCTCGCAGAGTCTAAGGAGGAATGAGCATGAAGTGGGAAAAGAGCGCGAGCAGGGGGCTTCTGTCGGCAGTGATTTGCCTGAGCAACATGTCTGCCGCGGTACTAGCC
>DSDH01000472.1 GCA_011055475.1 Phycisphaerales bacterium
GGGCGGCTGCTCTTCGATACGCCCCGGCACAAGACCGTGCTGGGCCTGCCGATGGACTGGCCACGGATCAATCAATTCCCCGAGTGGTTCACCGTCGAGGCCGAGGCCTCCTATATCTGGCAACCGGAGACAGGCCCTCGCGCCGTCTGCAAGGGGCAGGCGATGGCTGAGGGGATTCGTGTGGAATTGGCTGCGGGTCAGACGATCCGGCTGACGGTCTGGCCAGAGGATAAACCATGAGGCCCACGGAGTACGCTGGGACTGTGAATCCGAGGACGCAGACACCGGCGGGTGTTCGCGGAACGTGTATGGGAGAGGAATAATGAAAGGCAGGTGCGGTGGCTTCACAATGTTGATCTTGACACTCTTTTCCGTGTGTGCGCTCGCAACCACCGCTTCAGTGGATTCCGCCAAGGCCCGGTTGGGGATGAATCTGGCCGGCCCGGCGGACTGGAACACGGAGCTGCCGTTCGTGGACGTGTTCCGCATGAGCCGGCCATGGATCAGCCAGCGCAAGGACCAGGGGTGGGGCAAGGGTCCCGGTCTGGAACTGGATGAGTACGGCTGGGTCAAGCGTCTCGATCCGGATTGCTGGGCCGAAACGCTTATGTGCACGATTGACGGTGGGCATTATCCCTCCGGCCGCTACACCGTGCTGTACGAGGGCCGGGGCAAGCTGGGCGCTTGGGGAGCCGGGTCGGTCGAGTCGGAGCAGCCGGGCCGAGTTGTGCTGAACGTCGATTCGAGTAAGGGAGCCATCTTCCTTCGATTGCTCGAAACCGATCCCTCCGATTACATCCGCCGCATCCGCGTCATCATGCCCGGCTTCGAAGCGGCCCATCGCGAGAATCCGTGGCACCCGGCGTTCCTGGAGCGGTGGCGCGGCGTCGCGTGCCTGCGATTCATGGACTTCATGCACACCAATGGCAGCACCATCCGCACGTGGGCCCAGCGCCCGACGCCCGAGGACGCCACCTTCAGCCATAAGGGCATCGCCCTGGAGCTGCTCATTGACCTGTGCAACCGGCTGGACGCCGATCCGTGGTTCTGCATGCCGCACCAGGCGGATGATGACTACGTGCGACGGTTTGCCCGGATGGCCCGCGAGCGGCTCGACCCGGGGCGAAAGGTCTACATCGAGTACTCCAACGAGACGTGGAACGGCATGTTCGCCCAGAACCGCTATGCCGGTGAACAGGGTATCAAGCTCGGTTTCGCCGAGAAGCCCTGGGAAGCCGCCTGGCGGTACACCGCCCATCGGTCGGTGCAGATCTTTCGTATCTGGGAGGAGGTCTTCGAGGGGCGCGATCGCCTGGTGCGGGTCCTGCCCTCACAGGCCGCCAATCCCTATGTGTCCGAGCGAATCGTCGAATGGCAGGACGCCTACAAGCATGCGGACGCCCTGGCGATCGCACCCTACATCAGCATGAACCTCAGTCCCGGCGGCAAACCCGATGCCAAGGAAGTCGCCGATTGGACGGTCGAGCAGGTGTTGGACTATCTGCAGAGCAAGTCCCTGCCGGAGTCCATTGAATGGATCCGGGGCAGCAAGGCGATCGCCGACAAGTACGGCCTGAAGTTGATGGCGTATGAAGGCGGCCAGCACACGGTCGGCGTGGGAGGCGGAGAGAATATCGAAAAGCTCACCGCGCTGTTGCACCAAGCCAACGCGCACCGGCGCATCGCTGATGTCTACGACACGTACTACAGGGCATGGGAACAGGCCGGGGGCGATTTGCTGTGCCATTTCTCATCGGTCAGCCGATGGAGCAAATGGGGCAGTTGGGGCCTGTTGCAGTTCTACGACGACGACCCGGCCGCGTCGCCGAAGTTCATGGCCACCCTGCGATGGGCCGGCCGGTTGGGCCAGCCCGTGCAAGCCCCCAAATAGCCAATCCCGCTCACAGGCGGCCCGGTGTTGGGATCTGACGCACCTGCAAAGTCAAAGCGACCAGCCCTCGCGGTACGCCTCCTTCAGGAAGGCGTTTGCCTCCGGCGCGTTGGTGAATGTCATGGCTTGGCCGTCCCACGCCAGTTCCTTGCCCGTGCGGATGGCGATGTTGCCCAGGAGGACCCACTCCGTCAGCGGTGCGGCCACGTCGAAATTGCAGCTTGCGGCCGGCCCGCCTCGAATCGCGTCGAACCACTCGTCCCAGATGCTCTCCCGCCGCGGCAACGTGGGGGGCGGCTGCTTGTAGGCCTTCATCTTCGATTCGGGGATCAACCGCGTTGAGCCCCATGAGATCAGCAGTTTGCCCCGATCACCGACCAGCAGCGTGCCCTCATCCGGCCAGGCGCGGCCTGCTTCCAGTTCCCGTGGTCGGGGCGGCTTGAGACCTCCATCGTACCACAGCAACCGAACCGGTCCCATCCCCTCACGAGCGGCAAACTCCCACGTGACCATCGACGCCAGCGGCGCCGTTTCATCGAGCACCTTCGTGCTGGAGGCGCAGACTCGTGTGGGGTGCGTCAGTTTCAGCGCCCGCATGACCACGTTGAAGTGGTGGCACCCCATATCACCCAACGATCCGGTCCCGAAATCCCACCAGCCGCGGAAGTTCCACGGGTGATACACCGCCGGACCCGCCCCGCTGTTGAGCTGCTGCTCAAGCACCAGGTGGCCATCGGGCCAGCGGGCCTTGAACGGCCGCATCGGGGCCGGACCAATCCAGAGGTCCCAGTCCAGGTGCGCCGGCACTGGGTCCGCCCCCTCCGGCCGCGCCATCCCCTGCGGCCACAGGGGCCGGTTCGACCAGGCGACCACCTCGTGGACGTCCCCGATCGCGCCGTCCCACACCCATTCGCACACGCGACATGATTGGTCGTCGGCGTTCGAGGCGGCGGTCATCTGCGTGGCTACCTTGTGCTGCCGGGCCGCCTGGGCCAGTTGCCGTGCCTCCCACACCGTGCGGGTCAAGGGCTTGACCGTGCACACGTGCCGTCCCTTTCGGATCGCGGCCATCGTAATTACCGCGTGCGTATGATCGGGTGTGGCCACGAGCACCGCGTCCAGATCCTTCTCCTCGTCGAGCATCTCTTGATAGTGCCGATAACGGCGGGCTTGGGGATAGCGTTTGTACGTGTGGTCGGCGTATTGATCGTCGACGTCGCACAAGGCGATGATGGGGTTCTTCTCCGCACAGGCGTTGATAAACGGGTGTCCCACGCCGCCCACGCCGATGCCGCCGATGTTGAGCCGGTCGCTGGGGGCCGTCTGGCCCGCGCCGCCCAGTACCGCACGAGGCACAAAAGTCGTCGCCGTCGAAACCCCCGCCGCCTTCAGAAACGTCCGCCGCCGCATGCGTCATCCTCCGATGAGACCATAAAACTGTATTGTACCCCGGGGGGCCCCACGGATCAACAGATTGACACGATTGTCAATGGTCTGGACCGGCGGAGGGTGGTCCGCAAACGGATGCCTTTCCGACCGCATCGGTGCTGACGACCGGCGGACCTCTGCGCGCAAGAACACGCCCACACCGGGTGGGCGTGGGCGTGTTCGCGTGGTCTGACAAGCGCAGCCCTGACGGGCCGTCGGGATCGTCCGTCGCGTGTCCCCGCGGATCAGGTTCCCTTCATGTCCGTCAATAACTGCTGGGCCTGTGCGACATCGTCCGGGCTCAAGGGCAAGCCCTTCTCGGCAAGCGAGAGCGCCCTCTCCAGGTGCTGCACGGCTTCGGTCTTTCGATCCA
>DSDH01000153.1 GCA_011055475.1 Phycisphaerales bacterium
CCCGGCAGGATGGACCCATCCACGATGCCGCAGATGCCGGGGATGTCGGGCAGCTCCTGCGTATTGGGGGCGACAAGCATGTCGCAGGTGCTGGTGCCGATGATCTTGACGAGCTTACCCGGCGCGATCCCGGAGCCGACGGCCCCGAGATGCGCGTCAAAGGCCCCTACCGCCACGGGGATGCCGGCGGGAAGGCCCAGCTTCTCGGCCCACTCAGCCGTCAGGTCGCCGGCTTTTGTCTCCACGGTGTAGGTCATGTCGGGCAGATGGTCGCGCAGGACGCCCAGTTTGGGGTCGAGCTTCGCAAGGAAACCCCGCGCGGGGTAGCCCCCCCACTGCTCGTTGAACATGGCCTTGTGCCCGGCGGCACATCGCCCGGCCTTGAATTGTCCGGGGCGCATCGTGCCGGTCAGCACGGCCGGGATGTAGTCACAGCACTCGATCCATGTGTAGGCCGCATCGAAGACCGCCGGGTCCACCCGCAGACAGTGCAGAATCTTGCTGAAGAACCACTCGGATGAGTACGTATTGCCGCACTTGGCCAGGTACTCCGGGTGCATCTTGGCGGCCAGGGCCGTGATCTCGGCGGCCTCGGCATAGCCGGTATGGTCCTTCCAGAGCCAGGCCATGGCGTTGGGATTGCCCTTGAAGGCGGGCAACATACTCAGCGGCGCGCCGTCTCTGTCCACCGGCAGCGGGGTCGAGCCCGTGGTGTCTACGCCGATGCCGATGACCCGCGACGGCTTGAAGGACGTGTCGGCAACCTTGGCGGCCGTCAGCGCCTGCTTAACGGTAACCTCAATACCCTTGACGTAGTCGGCGGGGTTCTGGCGGGCCAGATTGTGGTCGGCCTCGTCCAGGACAATTCCGGCATCGCCGGTCTCGTACTCCCAGACGGCGGCGGCCAACTCGCGCCCGTTGGCTGTATCGACAATGAGGCACCGTACGGAGTTGGTTCCGTAGTCTAGACCGATGGTGTACGGCATGGGCAGACTCCTTTTCTTATCATCCCCTGAAGTAGACGTACGCCGTGGCGATAATCGCCAGAACCACGCCGGTGACCAGGAGGTCCACGTAGTTCCAGCTCGCCCTCGACTGTCGGCGGTCCTCGGCCGTGAGCGTAGCGTAGGTCAGGCCTTGAAGCCTCTCATAACTCGGAGCCGCGGTCATGTAACTGACAACAAGCATGACGGCAATACAGACGAGAAAGATGAGCAGGCTGTAGTACTGGAAGAACGTATTGTTGACAACCCAGAAGAACGAGCCTTCGGCGTAGGAGAAGCCCGTCTTGAGCTTCACGGGCGTATCCACCGCCAGACGGAACAGACCCATCGCAAAGCCCGTGATCAGAGCCGCCAGACAGCCCTTGGCGTTGACCCGCTTGATGAAGACGCCCAGGAAGAAAACCACAAAAATGGGCGGCGCAAGATACGCCTGGACGCCCTGCAGGTAATCGTAGAGACCCTTTCCGCCACGGATGACCGGTATCCACAGCAGACCGATCAAGACCATCACTCCCGTGGCGACGCGACCCATCCAGACCAACTGATGTTGGGAAGCACCCGGGCGCAGCTTGTCGTAGAAGTCCATCGTAAAGAGCGTTGCGCAGGCGTTGAAAACGCCGGCCAGAGAACTCATCAACGCCGCAAGCAGACCGGCCACCACGATACCCCGAACGCCCGCCGGCAGCACGTGGGCCACCAGCAGCGGGAAGGCCTTCTGGCCTTCATCTCGCAGCAACTGCCCGTTGGCGTCGAACATCGCCGCTTGCATCGCGGGAACCGCCCCGGTCTTGGCCAGGGCAAAGGCGATGATGCCAGGAATGATGAAGATGAAAACCGGCAGCAGCTTGAAGAATGCCGCACAGATGGAGCCACGGCGGGCCTGACGCTCGCTCGGAGCGCCCAGTACACGCTGGACAATGTACTGGTCCGTACACCAGTACCAAAGTCCGACGATCGGCGCACAGAACAACATGCCGATCCAGGGGTAGTTGTCGTTGAAATACCACGCCATGCGCCCCGTCTCCCGCACGGGGGCCCATGTGCCGTCAACGCCCTCGGGAACCAACGGCCTCCAGAGATTGAACATCTCCGAACCCACGGTCTCCCTGAGGGCCTCCCACCCGCCAAGCGCCCGTAGACCGAAGAAGGTCACCAGCGCTGAGCCCATGACCAGAATGACCGTTTGCAGCGCCTCGGTGTAGGCCACGGCGCGCAGGCCGCCGAGAACCGTATACAGCCCGGTCAGGACGATGACGATGATCGACCCTACCCAGAAGCTGTCCAGGTCCACGAAACCGAGGTCCAGATGCAGTTCCGGAAGCAGGGCCCCAAAAACCACCCCACCGGCAAATATCCCCACGGCGATCTTGGTCAATACATAGGCCACCAGAGAGATCAGCGACAGCACCCACCGGCTGGACGCGGAGAACCGCCTCTCCAGGAACTCCGGCATGGTGAATACCTTCGACCGCATGTAGAACGGCACGAAGACCCAGGCCAGCACCAGCAGACACCACGCATGGAGTTCATAGTGGGCCATGGCCACGCCATCCGTGGCGCCCGAACCGGCCAGCCCCACGATGTGTTCGCTTCCGATGTTACTGGCAAAGATGGAGGCGCCGATGACGAACCAGCCCAGGTTGCGACCGGCCAGGAAGTAGTCGTCGGCCGTGTCCTTCGTCCGCAGAATCACCCAGACGGCCAAGCTAAAGAGGATTAAGAAGTACCCAACGATTGCGACCCAATCAAGTAGTGCGAAGTCCATACGGTTCCCTTCAGCTAGTTCTTGGGCAATTCAGACCCGGCCGGCAACCTGTCTGAGCACACAGTCAGGACCGGGTGTTACGGACACATTCAATCTCCCCGCCCAAGGGCGGGATGGGTCAATTCTAGTCGGACCAAGGCCTTTTGCAAGCCTGCCGTACCCGAAATTTGGCGTCGGCGACGACCGAACCGGCAACCGGCCCGGGCCCAAACGCCGGCGGATCGGCGTCAAACCCCACAAGGTGGCCCGCAGAGCGTGTTTTTCGCGTTCCATCGGGCTTTCTAACGGGTTTCTGTGTGACTGGTGGGCGTTGGAACGCCTATAAGTCTATGGAAACAGGCACTTTTTGCCTGCACCCGGGCAAGTACATACGGGCAAGACACGTTTTTCGCAGGATAGCTATGTTCCGGCGGGCCGGTTCGGCCGCGTCGGAGGAAGGAGGCTATCATGGCAACGGTAAGAATGGAATGGCGGTTCATCGGGGGCTTGGCGGCTTTGGTCTTGGCCGTTGGCCTGGCGGCAGAGCCGCTTCTGGCCGCCAGAGCGGCACGTTCCTCACAAGGGGCCTCCAGGGGGGCCGCCGCCCAGGCATCTCGACAGAGCGCCCCGCCTGCAACGGCACGAGCGAGCGCTCCAAGGGCAACGCCGAGTACCCGCTCGGCGCCGCCAGTCAGCGCAAGCCCCAGGGTCAGTGCCGGCGCAGCTCGTGTGGCCGAGTCTCGCGCGATGGCCAATCGAGCATCGAGCCAGCCCAGTAATCCAGTAGGTAATGCCCGCGTATCGGCTCCAGCCAGTGTCAGGGCATCCGTTCAGGTGCCGGTCTCGGCCCCGAGCAGTGGACCAACCGTCAGGTCATCGGGAACCGCTGTCGCTCGTGGGCCGGTGAGCGTTGAACGGCCCTCTACGGCCACCGGCACA
>DSDH01000471.1 GCA_011055475.1 Phycisphaerales bacterium
CCTGGGCACCGGCGACGGGCGCGTGGCGGGCGTCGAGTGCCTGCGTTATGAGCTCGGCGAGCCTGATGAGTCCGGTCGGCGGCGGCCCGTGCCCCTCGCCGGCAGTGAGTTTCAGCTTGAGGTCGATACGGTTATCGTCGCCATCGGCAACAAGGCCAATCCGTTGCTCCGCCAGACCACGCCGGGCCTGGAGTTCAATAAATGGGGCAACATCGTGGCCGATGACAACGGGGCGACCTCTCTGCCCGGTGTCTGGGCCGGGGGCGACATCGTGCAGGGGGCGGCGACCGTCATCCTGGCGATGGGCCAAGGGCGCACCGCCGCCGCGGCCATCAACGCCTACTTCGCCTCGAACGCCTGAGCTACAGCGTCAGGTCCGTCCAGAACCGATCCCGGTCCAGCAGATCATCTTGGCGGCGCACCAGCTCGAGCACCTCGCCGATGTCGCGGTACAGGGCCCCGGCGACCGGACGCCCCGAACGCTTCTGGGTGAACAGGACGACGCAGGCGTCGTCGGTCACCGTCTTGGGGGCCCTGCCGGCCTTGGCGTCCAGGTCCACGACGGGCACGTTGCACCCGTCGAAGGTGATGGTTCCCCGGACGTACCGCGGCATATTGCTCGAGGAATGCAGCGGCATGCAGCCGGCGATCATGACCTGAAAGCCCCGACCGCGTTCCGTGGCCGTAAAGGTGGTCACTCGGCGGTCGGTCGGACTCGCCCCATGTCTTTGTGAGATTGTCGAATCGAATTGCACCATGTGCGCTCCTTGCAATCTGACGGCTCAGGAGGGCCACGTGCGACACACCTATTGAGCTGTTGTCTCCCCTGTACGTCCCAGTTGTGTGCCTGCTCCTACTCTCTTGCCGCACACCTAGTTTTTATCGGACGATCCGGTCAAAAACTTGACCCCTTTCCGGACTGCCCGGCCTATTATCCCACCTATTCCAACGTGTCCATGATCCGATCGATCGTCGTCGTGGCCGCCGCCGTGGCCTCATCGGAGGCCCCGTAATATAGAGTCACCTCCCCACGGTCCGTGACCCATGCTCCGCAGGAAAAGACGACGTTTCCATAGAATCCACGGATCTCGTAGTCCGCTTCGGGCTGCATGAGGGGCTCTCGCGAGCGAGCCAGGACCCGTGTGGGGTCATCCAGATCCAGCAGAGCCGCACCCAGGCTGTACCGGTCGCTCTCATCGGCGCCGTGGTAGATCTCCAGCCAGCCCTCCTTGGTGCGGATGGGCACGCAACTGGCCCCGGTCTTGCCCCCGTCGAAGTGCCCCGGCCGCGGCGGCAAGAGCGGCCAGTGGTTGCCCCACCGCACGCCGTCCTCGCTGGACGCCAGCCAGATGGCCCGCGGGCCGATGTGCCGCGGGACGGGCCGCGTGAGGGCGAAGAGCTTGCCCCCGATCCTCTCAGGAAAGATCGCGACGTCGAGGTTCTCCGGGCAGAAGATGATCCCCTGCCGTTCGAACTGGACGAAGTCCCGCGTCCGCAGCAGCCCCGTGGCGATGCCGTATTCGCTGACCACCTTGTAGGCGATGTAGAAATCGTCCCCGATGCGACTGATCCGCGGGTCCTCCAGGCCGAAGGTCTCGTACAGGGTCTGCGGGAACACCGCCGGCTGCGGATCAATCGTGAAGTGCACGCCGTCGGTGCTGCGGGCCAGCCGCAGGTGCGAGATGCTCGTCAGGTACATCTGCCCTTTGTACGTGAACGACCGGGAATCGGGCACCTCCAGGTCGTACTCATCGTTCTTGACGCGAAAGAGCACCAGCTTGCCCGTCGCGGGGTCCAGAACAGGGGCCACCTGCTGATTGGCGGGTCGGTTCCTGGGCCTTTCGGCCACGCGGAGCAAGAGGAGTATCTCATCATTGAAAACGGTCACACCGGGGTTGAACGCCCCGACCACCTCGTAGTCGTCCCGGCTGGGGGGCACGTCGGCCGGTGTGATGAGCGGATTCTCTTTTAGGCGATGAACCAGCATTATCGCTCCCTCGCGCTGGGTGTCCGTCTGCGGCGGCCATCCAGACCGCCTGATGCTCTTATCAGCATACCAGGCAGCCGGGCACCGTGCAACACCGCCGATGGCCGATTTTCGCCGCGTTCTTGCCCTGAAAGGGACGGTCCGCTACCATGGTTGGGCGTGCGGAGGGTGTTTCGAAATGGTATTTGGGGATGCCAATGCGTCCCGCTGAGCCCTGATGGAGGTCTGCCATGGGTCGAGCACAACAGATTGGAGTCGGTCTAATGGTGCTTGGAATGGGTCTTGCGGGCCGCGCGGACGTGCGGTTCGTGGAGCGTCCCGCGACGGCGCCGGCCAACACACACTACGTCGGCAACCGCGAGCCCCTGCTTGCCAGTCCGTTGGTCAAGCTGCCGCCGGGCGCGGTGGCGCCCACGGGCTGGCTGCATGAGCAACTGCGACGCCAGGCCGACGGTTTCCATGGCCATCTGACCGAGATCAGTCAATGGCTCACCAAGCCGGGTAACGCATGGCTCAGCCCGGCCGGGGAGGGGCAGCATGGGTGGGAGGAGCCCCCCTACTGGCTGAAGGGTTTTAGCAACTGCGCCTACGTCCTGGGTGACGAGCGGATGCTGGCCGAGACGAAGATCTGGATCGAGGGGGCCCTGGCCAGTCAAAAACCCGACGGCTGGTTCGGTCCCGATAAGGGCCGCAAGGGCGCCGCCACGGGCCTGGAGGGACGGGAGGACCTGTGGCCCAACATGATTATGCTCTTCTGCCTGCAGGATTACTACGAGTACAGTGGCGACGCCCGCGTGATCGATCTGATGACGGCCTATATGAAGTATCTTATGGAGGTGCCGGAGGATCGGTTTCTGGTCGGCTATTGGCCGCGGATGCGGGGCGGCGACCTGCTCTACAGCGTGTATTGGCTGTACAACCGCACGGGGGACGCCTTCCTGCTGGACCTAGCCAAGAAGGTGCATCGTCACACGGCCGAGTGGGAAAAGGGCGTCATTAACTGGCATAACGTGAACATGGCCCAGGGCTTCGGCGAACCGGGCACATTCTACATGCAGTCGAAGGACCCCGCGCACCTGTTCGCGGCCGAGCGGAACTGGCAGACGATGCGGCGGGAGTATGGGCAGGTGCCCGGGGGCATGTTCGGCGGGGATGAGAACTGCCGACCCGGGTATACCGACCCGCGACAGGCGATCGAGACCTGCGGCATGGTCGAGATGATGCTCTCGCACGAAACGCTGCTGCGGATCAGCGGGGATACGATCTGGGCCGACCGGTGCGAGGATGTGACGTTCAACTCGCTGCCGGCGTCGGTGACCGCCGACTTCAAGGCCCTGCGCTATCTGACCGCCCCGAATATGGTGCTCTCGGATCGGCATAACAAGTCGCCGGGACTGCAGAACGGCGGGCCCATGCTGCTGATGAACCCGCATATTCATCGGTGTTGCCAGCATAATATGGGGCACGGCTGGCCATACTACGTGCAGAATCTGTGGCAGGCGACGGCGGATAATGGTCTGGCGGCGGTCCTGTACGCCCCCTGCCGCGTGCAGGCCAAGGTCGCCGACGGCACCGTTGTGCGGATCGAGGAAAAGACCTTCTATCCGTTCGGCGAGGACGTGGAGCTGACGATTCAGACGTCCAAGGGCGTGCGGTTCCCGCTGTACCTGCGGGTGCCCGGCTGGTGTGAGGCGCC
>DSDH01000267.1 GCA_011055475.1 Phycisphaerales bacterium
GCGATGCTCGACGCTGTGCCGGGTTGCCGCGGTGCCGTGGGGTCGGCATTTCGGTTCACAATCGGCCGGGCGTGGTCTATAATGCCCGCCGCAAAGATCGGCCGATGGAAGGAGACGGATATGGCGATCAGTTCGAGGGACCGCCTGGAGGCCACGTTGTCGCATCAATCCCCGGACGTGGTGTGCGTGGACTTCGGCGCGACGCACGTGACGGGCATCAACGTCAGCGTAGTCGCCCAACTGCGACGGGCGCTGTTGGGCGAGCCGGACTACCGCGTGCGGGTCACCGAGCCGTACCAGATGCTCGGCGAGATCGACGACGCCCTGGCCGAGGCGCTGGGCATCGACGTGGTCGGCGTCCTGGGCCGAAAGACCATGTTCGGCTTCGAGAACAAGGATTTCAAGCCCTTCACGCTCTTTGACGGCACGGAGGTGCTCGTGCCGGGCGATTTCAACGTCACCGACGACGGGCAGGGCGGGTACTACATCTATCCCGAGGGCGACACCACGGTACCGCCCAGCGGCCACATGCCCAAGGGCGGGTTCTACTTCGACGCCGTTCGGCGGCAGGAGCCCATCGACGAGGCCAAACTCGACCCGGCCGACAACCTCGAAGAGTTCGGTCCCCTCAGTCAGGCCGACGTGGACCACTACGTGCGCCAGGCCAAGACCGCCGCTGCGCAGGGCAAAGGAGCGATTCTTTCGGCGCCGGGCACGGCGTTCGGCGATATCGCCCTGGTGCCGGCGTGTTGGATGAAACACACCAAGGGCATCCGCGACGTGGAGGAGTGGTACGTCAGCACGGCCCTGCGACGGGATTACGTGTACAAGGTCTTCGATGGCCAGTGCGAGGTCGCGCTGAAGAACCTCGACACGCTCGCCCGAGCCCTGGGGGACAAGGTCCAGGCCGTCTTCCTGACGGGGACGGATTTTGGCACGCAGCGCGGCCTGTTCATCTCGCCGGCGGCCTACCGCGACTTGTACAAGCCGTTTCATAAGGCGGTGAACGATTTCGTCCACGCGCATACCCCGTGGAAGACGTTCATCCATTCCTGCGGCAGCGTCGTGGACCTGCTCGATGACTTTATCGAGGCCGGATTCGATATCCTCAACCCCGTGCAGTGCTCGGCGGCGGGCATGGACCCGAAGTTCCTCAAGGAACGGTTCGGCGATCGGCTGGTCTTCTGGGGCGGCGGCGTGGATACACAGAATACGCTGCCCTTCGGCACCCCGCAAGAGGTTTACGAGCAGGTGCGGCGCCGCATTGACCTGTTCGGCGCCGGCGGGGGCTTCGTGTTCAACACCATTCATAACATTCAGGCCAAGACGCCCGTGGAGAACGTTCTGGCGATGGTCAAGGCCCTGCGGGATGCGCGGCAGGGGTAGACCGATGAGCCCGTCCCACCGGCCCACGGCCCCGATCGAGGCGAACGGATGCACCTGAGTTCATCGGACATGATCGTGTTCCTGGGCTTCTTCGCGGTCGTGATCACCGTGAGCATGCTCAAGAGCCGCCGCGAGCGCACCAGCGAGGACTACTTTCTGGCCGGTCGCGGCCTGACGTGGCCGCTGATCGGCTTTTCGATCGTCGCGGCGAATCTCTCGACCGAGCAGTTTGTCGGCATGAGCGGCCAAAGCGCCGGCAACGTCGGCCTGGCCGTGGCGGGCTATCAGCTCCTCGGCGCGGTGACGATCGTCTTCGTGGCGATCTTCTTCCTGCCGCGCTTCCTGCGGGCCGGGCTCTACACCATGCCTGAATACCTCGAATATCGCTACAGCCCCACCACGCGGGCGGTAATGGCGTTCTACACGGTCGTGATCTACGTGCTGGTGTTGCTGGCGGCGGTGCTGTATTCGGGCGGGCTGACGCTGCACACGATCTTCGGCATGGACCTGACCGCCGCAGTCTGGCTCATCGGGGCCATCGCCGCGTTCTATACCGCCTGGGGCGGGCTCAAGGCGGTCGCGGTGGCGGACCTGTTCCAGGGCTCGGCGCTGTTGCTGGGCGGACTGCTGACCATGATCCTGGGCTTTCGCGAGATCGGCGTGCAGACGTTCTTTTCCGCCAACGCCGACCGGTTGCACATGGTGCTGCCCGCCGACCATCCGGAGATGCCCTGGACCGTTCTGGTGCTGGGCCTGTGGATCCCCAACTTCTATTACTGCGGGCTCAACCAGTTCATTGTGCAGCGGACGCTGGCGGCCAAGACGCTGCGCCAGGGGCAACTGGGCATCATCTTCGCCGCGGCTTTGTGGCTTCTGGTGCCGTTCGTGATCGTCATGCCCGGCATCATGGCCCTGCATCTGTACGGCTCGGAGCTGGGCACGAGCGACCAGGCGTACCCGGTCCTGATCCGTAACCTGATTCCGGCGGGCCTGCGCGGGTTTATCTTCGCCGCTCTGGCCGGGGCGGTCATCAGCTCCCTGGCCTCGATGCTCAACAGCGCCGCGACGATCTCGACGATGGACCTGTACAAGCGGCTGCTGCGGCCCCAGGCCACGCACGAATGGCTGGTGGACATGGGCCGCGTGCTCACGATCGTGTTCGTCCTCGTCGGCTGTGCGATCGCGCCGCACCTGGCCAACCCGGAGTTCGGCGGCGTCTTCAAGTACATCCAGGAGTTTCAGGGCTTCATCTCGCCGGGGATTCTGGCGGCGTTCGTGTTCGGCTTCGTGGTGCGCAGCGCCCCGCCGGCCGCGGGGACGACGGCCCTGCTGGCGAACGTCCCCGTCTACGGACTGCTGTTTCTCTTTTTCTCAGGCCACGGCCGGCTGGAAGCGTGGACGATTCGTGAGATGGCGTTCCTGAACCGCATGGCGATCACGTTTTTCGTGCTGATCGCCCTGATGGCAGCGATCACCTGGGCCCGGCCCCTGCGGCAGGTCCGTCCCATGCCGGTCCGGGCCGAGATCGAAACGCGCACCGCGCCGATCGTCTGGGTTCTGGGGGCCCTGGTCATCGCCGCGGTCGTCGGCTTCTACATCGTATTCTGGTGATCGGGTCGAGTCCGGTCCGGCCGCCGAACGGAGGGCACAAGACTATGCGAGCACATACGCGACGCGAGTTTCTAAAAGGCGCCGGTCTCACGGTAGCAGCCAGCGTGTCCGGTTGCGGGATGATGGGCGATCCCCGTCCCGACGTGTCCGAGCGTCCCAACATCCTGTGGCTCACGTGCGAAGACCTGAGCCCCTGGCTCGGCTGTTACGGAGACCCCCAGGCCGACACCCCGCACCTGGATGCGCTGGCCGAGCAAGGCACGCGGTACCTGAATGCCTTTGCCTCCTCGCCCGTCTGCGCCCCGGCGCGGTCGTGCCTGATTACGGGCCTCTACGCCAATGCCCTGGGGACGCAACATCTGCGGTCGAGCATCGACATTCCCGATTTGGTCCGGTGCTTCCCGGCGTATCTGCGCGAGGCCGGTTATTACTGCACGAACAACGTGAAGAAGGACTACAACTTCGTCGACGTCGGGGCCTGGGACGAGTCCAGCACCGAGGCCCACTGGCTCAACCGCCCGGCGGGGCGCCCGTTCTTTGCCGTGTTCAATCACATGATTACCCACCAGAGCCGGCTCAATGGCTCCGACGTCGAGTGGTTCAACCAGTATGGCCATCTGCTCAAGGCCGAGCGCCGCCATGATCCGGCCCGGATGCGGATTCCGCCGTACTACCCGGACACGCC
>DSDH01000439.1 GCA_011055475.1 Phycisphaerales bacterium
AGGTTGTACATGCGATCCAGGCCCTCGGGTGTCTTGCTGTACTGCTGGTGGGGCTCAAGGCCGATGATGATGCCGCGCGGCTCGGCGACCTTGGCCACCTCGCCCAAGACGTACTTCATCAGCACGAAGTCCTCCTCCTCGGTCGTCCAGTCGGGCTTCGGTCCCTCATCGGTCGTGACGATGGGGGCGCCGCACTCGGCCGCGAAGCGGATGGCCTGCTTGAGGTACTCGCCGCTGATCTCCGGCTTGCACAAGGGGCAGTGGGTGGACAGGGCCGACATCCCGATGCCGGCCTGGTCGCAGGCCCTCTTCAATCGCAGCGGATCGTCCAGCATGGAGACGCTGTGGAAATAGCCCGCCTCGCTCAACAGCTCGCGGCCCCAGTGCACCATCGGCTCGCAGAACTCGTAGCCCAGCTCGGCGGCCTTCTGCACGGCCCATTCAAAGCTCTTGTCCTCGTGTCGCACAAACTCATTGTTGACGCCCAGTCTGATCCGTCCCATCATTCGGCTCCCTCTTGGCCCCGGCCGCCGGCCGTGACGTTACCTCGTTCGTTCGGACTGATTAGGCCCCCCAAAGCGCTATATGTTCAGGCTCCAGGGGCTGCGCATGGAGCGGCTCAGGCGACGATTCGCCGCGTCGCTGTTGACGAAACGCTCGGTCTTGGGGTCCCAGCGCAGCTTCGTGCCGACGCGGGTGGCGATGTCGCTGATCTGGCAGACGAAGTCGGCCTGAACGGATTCATCAATCGAGGAGACCGGCACGCCCCGCGTCTTGATGCAGTCCAGCAGGTTTCGCTGATGATGGTTGCTCTGCGGCAGTTGCACCGGCTGGTCGTTCAGCGGAATCTGCAAGAGGCTCTTGGGTTCGGCGTTGATGCCTCCGCGATCGACGTGCACCCAGCCTTCGGTGCCCTCGAAGGCGGTGCCGTGGCTCGTGGTGCGGCCATAACGCTGCTTCCATGCCTCGGGGAACGGATCACCCGTGAAGTGCATCCGCACGCCGCTGTCGTAGTCGATCTTGACGTCCCAGTTCATGGCCGTGTTGCACACCCCCTGCGTGGGGAAGATGGCCGTGCCCTCGACGCTGCACGCGCAGGCGGTCTTCTCCCCACCGCCCCACAGGGCGATATCGACGGGGTGAATGCCCCAGCCGGCGATAAAGCCAAGCGCGTAATCGTAGATAAACCACCACAGGGCGTTCGATTCGCGGTCCTTCGTATAGGGTGTGAAGGGGGCCGGCCCCAGCCAGCGGTCGTAATCCAGCCATTCGGGCACGGGCACGGGCGTCGGATCGCCGCCCTGACTGCTGCCCGGCGACCAGACGCGGATCTCCTTGAGCTCGCCGATCAGGCCGTTGCGGGCGAGCATGCAGGCCTGCCAGAACTGACGGCTGGAGCGCTGCTGGGTGCCGAACTGAAAGACCCGGCCGTAGCGGTGAATCGCGCGGCGCAGGGCCTGATCTTCGGCGACGCTGACGCCCATGGGCTTCTCGATGTACATGTCCTTGCGGGCCTTGGCGGCGTACAGGCCGCAGAGCACGTGCCAGTGATCGCAGGTGGCGATGAGGACCGCGTCGATGTCATCGCGGGCCAGCAGTTCGCGGAAGTCGGTGTACTTCCGGCAGTCGTTGTTGCCATAGTGCGCATTGACGAGCTGGCGGCGATCCTCAAGCACGTTGCTCTTGACGTCGCACACGGCGACCACGCGGCAGTCACCTTGGCCCATGAAGCCGTGCATCACGCCGGTGCCTTGGGGCCCCACGCCGATGGCGCCGAGAATGATCCGCTCACTCGGTGCGGTCTGCCCATCCCGACCCAGGGCGGCCGGGGCGACCACGTAGGGGATCATCAGGCCGGAACCCGCGGCGGCCATCGAAGACTTCAGGAACCGACGACGATTGAAGGGGTGTGACGCCATGATCCGCTCCTTTCCGGCGTGTTGCCGTGATTCTATTTTTATCGTCATGCCGCGCCCGCCGGAGTCCGCCACAAGGTCGGGCGCCCACGATACGCGTGGACCTTACACGATGGACGGTACAATCGCCTCCTGCCGGTCGTCTATTCTAACATCCGCGGCCAAACTGTCCAACCCGATGCCGCCGGAGAATCCTGCTCACCCGGAACCGGACCATCATCGGGATGAAGGGACGGGAGGGAGCCGGCAGCGCCGTCATGCGCCGCCCAAGGCCGCCAGGCCGCCGGTGCCGACGCGAGGCTTGAAGTTGCCGCACCAGTCGAAGTCGTAGGTGATCGGCCAGTGGGCCTCTTCCTGGGCAACCGAGGGGGCATGAAAGCGGCACTCCCCGATATGCTCGCCCTGACGCCCGCGGACATTGTGTTCGGCGGATGGGAAACCCTGGGCCAACGACTGCCAGTAGAGGCACTTGGCGCAGTGGCCGTGGGCCTCATACTTCGGTTGATTCCGCACGTGGGGCAGCTCGTGAACCTCGTACTTGACTTGCGACAAATCCTCGGCCATGCCATTCTCCTTCCTCAAGGGCAGCCCGCCGGGGCCCCGACTTGGTCCGCCCGGCCCAACGGTGGTCCATTGTACCCCGGGTGCCCGACAACGGCAACAGGAGAACACACCACGCGAGCGCCGAAACAGGGCCGTGACCACATCGGAAGGCCCACAGGCAGGTGAAGACACGGGTCGTCGATCCGGTATTCGAAGTAGTTTTCTATTGACAAACCGGGCCGGAGGGGTTAGAGTTAAAGGTATTGCCGGGATTGGCCAAGGGTGTCGGCCGATTGATGTTACACCCGACTGTCTCGGAAAGGAGGTGCGGTTCGAGTCACGTGTTTCTTCTGTTCCCCCTATGGGTGCGCCCTCATGGTACGGCAAGAGTCCGGCAAGGGGGCGGGCAATTCGACGTGTTCGCCTGAGGTAAGGTTTGGATCCAGAGTATGTGTTTGCGCCTCACCCGCAAATCCGCGGTGGGTCGCCGGGAGTGAGTGTCATGATGGGAAAGGAGAGTATCATGGGCAAGCGAGTTCTTTTGAGCGCTCTGCTGTCGCCGCTGCTGGTCGGGGGCGTGATGGCGGCGGTCGTCGACGACTTCGAAGGCGGTGTGGGGGCCTGGTGGACGGGTAACGACGGCACCGTCACCTTGTCGGCCAGCACAACGGGGGCCAGCAGCGGAACGGGCGCCATGCAGATCGATGTGTCCATCCCGGACTGGAAGATCTGCGCTTACTACAATGCCGTGGCGTATCACGCCCTGCTGGGCACGCCGGGCGCGGCGATCTCCATGGACGTGACCGTGTTGCCCGGCGAGTTTACGGGAACATGGATGAACGCGGAGATTGTCATCAACGGACAAAACGTGGGCTGGAACCCTCTCGGCGGCAATGATCTGATCCGCGACGGTCAGCCCCACACGTACACCTGGGTCCTGCCCGCGGACCTCATTCAAACCATCTCCAGTACGCAACCCGGGGACTGGTTCGAGATGATCATCGTTACGAACACGGACGCGGCGACGCGTCGGGTCTACGTGGACCACGTGCAAATCCTCGAACCACAAGAGCATATCACCGATTATCCCTTTGGTGAACTGGTCGGCGATTTCGAGGACGACACCCTGGACGGCTGGCTGGAGAACGACGCCACGTTCACCCGGAGCAACACCGGGGCGACGCGCGGCGAGTGGGCCCTGCAGAGCGAC
>DSDH01000328.1 GCA_011055475.1 Phycisphaerales bacterium
GCCCCAGGCATAGCCGAAGTAGTCCTCCGTGCCCGTGCCGAACGTGGAGGGGAACGTCTCGCCGTCCACGAAGAACTTCTCATCCCCCTCGCCCCACCAGTAGTGCCCGTGGCACCAGGCCACCTCCGAGCACTGGCCGCCGCGAGGATTCCAGACGTGCAGCCCCACGCCGCAGAACCGCCCGCGGCCGGCGGTCTTGAGGATCGTCCAATCGGGCCAACGGGCCTTGTCGGCCGGCAGGAACGCCCCACGGTGCCACTTGGCGTGGAATCGCCCGAGTCGGTCGGGTGACTCGCTCAGCGGCTCGATGACCGACGTCAGCTCCAGGGTGCGGGGCTTGGGGCCCTCGTTGATGAACTCCCACCGGGTCCGCGTGGAAAACGGCATGTACCAATTGCAGTAGAAGCCGTCCTCCGTCATTCCCAAAGGCAGCGACCGATACGGATTCACGCCCGGTGCGGTGCCGAAGAAGTCGCCCAAGGGCGACCAGATGGCCGGCTGCGGTTCATCATCCCAGGTGACTTGCAGCACGATCTGGCGCAGGGCCTGAATCTGGTCCTCGCGGTCCTCGAACGGCATTTTCACGCCGAAGCCGACGACCGCCCAGGAACCCTCCATTTCGGCGACGAACCGGTCGCCCGGCTGAATCGTCACCGTCTCTTCGGGTCTGAGAGTTCCGGGGGCCAGGTCCCGTGACCAAAGGCCGCCGCCGGTCAAGACGGTATTGGCCTCGTCCAGCGCCGCCTTTTCCTCGGCTGACAATGACATGCCGAACGTGGGCACGCGGGTGCCCTTGGGAAACGTGGTGTACGTGAAGTGGAAGTACCGCCCCCAGCCCTCCGTGGCAACGATCTTGCAGGATTTCTGATACGGGATGGGCACGTAGCAGTTCTGTCCCCGCGCGGCCATGTACACCAGTGCGGGCCGGTCAAACGGTGGATGCTTGCGGTCGAACAGGCCGATGAAGGGCAGGTCGATCGCGGGCGTCTCGGCGCCGTCCAGGTAGAACCGCACGTGGCCCTCCTGCGGCATGGCCGACCAGATCCGCCAGATCACGCCGGGGCCCTCCATCTCGGCCAGCACCAGGGTGTCGCCTTCCTTGCGAATGAACCCGTTGCCGTCGCCGTTGGCCCACCACTTCACGTAGCCCTGCTCCGGGTCATAAACGCTGGCCCGGTCATAGCTGGACCACTGCGCACAGGCCTCGCCCGGCTCGGGCAGCCGCGCCACGGCGCGCAGGTCGTACAATCGCTGGACGAGGTCCACGTAGGTCAGCTCAGCCGCCTGCAATACCGAGGTGAATAGCAGCAGTCCCACCAGTCCCCAAACCATCTGCCGTTTCATCGTCTACCCTTTCTTCCGGATACCTTCCCCCACGGTGGCCCAAGATCGGCGTGCTTCCATTGTAGGCGGCCGGGCCGCGTGCGGCAAGACCGCGACACCGGGCCCGACCGGTCTTGAACGGTGCGGACTGCGAGACTACAATGAGTCGCGGTCGGGCAATCACAATGGCGGGAAAGGAGCGCATGATGAGCCTATTCCATCTTTACGGCATGGCGGCGGGGGCGGATATCGAGCGGGGGCGGTCAGCGGCCGCCGAAGGGGCCGCCGCCCGTGCCGAAAGCCGCGCCCAGCGCGTGGAGACGCAACTTCGTCGGCTGGAGGCGAACTTGGCCAAGGCCCTGCTGATCAACGAGGCCCTGTGGGAGATTATCCGCGACCAGCACGGCTTGCGGCTCGAGGACCTGCACAAGAAGCTCTACGAGATCGACATGCGCGACGGGCAGCTCGATGGCAAGAATCAGCGCAAGCCCGCCCCGTGTCCGCAGTGCGGCCGCACGGTCTCCGCCCGGCATGCCGCGTGTCTTTACTGCGGCTGCGTGATGGATGCATCCGTCTTCACCGTCGATTGATGCCGCCGGGACGGTGGCCCCGGCGCAAGCGGCCATCGGCATATATATCGCGATTCTCCACAGAGGCGGTCCATCTATGAGCAGTCGTGTGCACAAACCGGGTGAGCCGCAGCAATGGGCCGATCTCGTTCGCGATTGCGTACTCTGCCCGCGGGCCTGTCACGTAGACCGGATGGCCGGACAGCTTGGCGCGTGCCGTTGCGGCGCGCGGGCCGTCGTCGCCTCGGCCGGGCCGCACTTTGGGGAGGAACGGTGCCTGGTGGGGACCGGCGGCAGCGGGACGATCTTCCTGGCCGGGTGCAACCTGGACTGCGTGTTTTGCCAGAACTGCGACATCAGTCATCCGCCCAGCGTGCGAGCGGCCGGGCGCGAGATCGAACCAGAGCAGATCGCCGCGCTGGCCCTGGGGCTGGAGGCGCGCGGCTGCGAGAACATCAACTTTGTCTCGCCGACGCACGTGGCCCACGCCGTGGCCGAGGCCGTCGCCATCGCCCGTCAAGAGGGCCTGCGGGTGCCGATCGTGTACAACTGCGGCGGGTACGATTCCGTTGAAACCCTGCACCGACTGGAGGGTCTGATCGAGGTCTACATGCCGGATTTCAAGTGGGCGGATGCCGACGCCGGCCGACGGTATTCGGGCGTGCCCGATTACCCGGCCATCGCGACAGCGGCGCTGCGGGAGATGTATCGCCAAGTCGGTCCGCTGGTCACCGATGCCCGCGGGGTGGCCGTGCGCGGCGTGCTCGTGCGGCATTTGGTCATGCCGGGCGACCTGGCCCGCAGCCGTGAGGTGATCGATTTCGTGGCCGCTGCCGCGCCGGCTTGCGCAATCAACGTGATGGCCCAGTATCGGCCATGCCACCGCGCCGCCGAATACCCGGAATTGCTGGCCCCCGTGGCGCGCCGCACCGTGGCGGCCCTGCGTCAATACGCCGTCGACCGCGGCCTGGTCCGCGCGGACCACTGACTCACAAGAGCGAAGCCTGGTTACTCGACGGGATGCCGTTGGACCCGTGCTTGTGGGCGACGTTGGCGTCCGCCGGGACCGATGCCGATCGTGCGGCCCAGTTGGCGGATGAGTCGCTCGATCCCTTGGCCCGCGTCGGCCTTGGCTGTCGAGGATTTGCCGGGGTAGATTTGATACTGGCTGCGATAGGGCTCGGGCGTGAAATCGGGCATGATGACGTTGGCGCCGCGCTGCAGGGCCAGGGCCCGGCCATGGTTCGGGTCCACCGTCGCCAGGGCCGTCGTCGCCGGGATATTGGCCTCCGGGCAGACGATCCGCGCCAGGGCCAGGACCTTGTACGTCATGGTGTCCGTGCCGGGCACCTGGTCCGCCGGGTCGGTCGGCGGCAGATTCACCTGGCCGCGACCCAGAGGCGTATCGGGATGCGGGATGTAGGGGCCCAGGCCGATCATATCCAGGTCCAGCTCGGCGAACAGGGCGATATCCCGCGCCAGGCTCGTCCAGGTCTGGCCGGGCAGGCCCACCATGACACCGCCGCCGACCTCGTAGCCCAGCCTCCGCAGCACCGCCAGCAATTCGATCCGCGTGCCCGTCCATGAGGGGCCCGGCGGATGGATCGCCCGGTACAGGTCCGTATCGGAGGTTTCCCATCGCAGCAGATAACGGTCGGCCCCGGCCCGCCGCCAGCAGGCCAGGTCGGTCTCGGCCCGCTCGCCCAGGCTCAGCGTCACGGCCAGAGATGTCCGCTGCTTGATCTCGGCGATGATTTCCGCGAGCCAGTCGGCC
>DSDH01000127.1 GCA_011055475.1 Phycisphaerales bacterium
GCGACCATGTGGGTGCACGCATAAAACGAAAACACCAGCATCATCGCCCAGAAAACGGCCATGGGCCAGCCGGAGAACGGCCCGCGCCCCGATGGCGTGTCTAGCTGAGCCATTTTCGGATCCTGTCGGTCCCTTCGGCGATCTGCTCCATGGAGCAGGCGAAACTCAATCGAACGTTCTTCGGGCACCCGAACGGGTCACCCGGCACCAGCGCCACGTGGGCCTGCTCCAGAAGGGCCCCGGCGAAGTCCAGGCTGTTGCGGACGGTCACGTCGCCAAACGTCCGCCCGTAATGGGCCGACACATCGGGAAACACGTAAAACGCCCCGGTGGGCAGCGGGCACCGCACGCCCTTGATGGCGTTGAGCCGTTCGGCGATGAACGCGGCCCGCTTCTCGAACTGGCGTCGCATCGTCTCGACCGTGTCGGACGTGTCGCGCATCGCCGCCAGCGCCCCGTATTGCACAAACGTGACGCAGTTCTGCGTCATGTGCGACTGCAACCGGGCCATCGCCTTGATCGCCTCGATGGGCCCGGCCGTGTAACCGACCCGCCAGCCGGTCATGGCGTAGGCCTTGCTCAGGCCGTTGACCGTCAGCGTCCGGCCGAACGCATCCTCGCTCAGGGCGGCGAAGCTGATGAACCGGGTGTCGCCGTAGACGAGCTTCTCGTAGATCTCGTCCGAGATCACCATAACCGCGGTCCCCTCCAGCACCTTCGCCAGGGCCGCCAGCTCGTCCGGATCGTAGGCGAAGCCGCCCGGGTTGTTCGGACTGTTGAGGATGAGCAGGGCCGTCTTGTCCGTCAGGGCCGCCGCCAACTGGTCGGCAGACATCTTGTAGCCGGCGGCCTCATCGGTTTCGACCATGCGGGGCACGCCGCCGGCCAGCCGGATTGCCTCGGGGTAGGTCACCCAGTACGGCCGCGGCAGGATCACCTCGTCGCCGGGGTCGATGACCGCTTGCAGGGCCTCGTAGATCGAGTGCTTGGCCCCGATGTTGACGATGACCTGATCCGGCGTGTAGTCCAGGCCGTTCTCGCGCCGCAGCTTGTCGGCGATGGCCGCACGCAGCTCGGGGATGCCCGGCGTCGCCGTGTACCCCGTCTTGCCCTTCTGCAGGGCCTCGATCGCGGCGTCCTTGACGAACTGCGGCGTGTCGAAATCCGGTTCGCCCGCCCCGAAACTGACGACCTCCAGCCCCTGGGCCCTCATCTCCTTGGCGCGTGAACTGACGGCGATCGTCGCGGAGGGTGGTACGGCCTGCGCGCGTTGACTGATCTTCATGTTCTCCCTCTTTGCTTGGCGTCGATTAGGGCCCATCCCGCCGCATGGGCATCGACGGGGTATTTAAGCAGCCCGACCCGGCGGGGTCAAGGGAAATGCCCCGCCATCACGCCGCGTCGTCCCTGCAACATCCCCTTGGCACCCGGTCGGTCGGGCCGTATAATCCGCCTGTTGGCAATGGATAAAGGGGACCCTATGCCCGCACCGGACAACATTCTGCGACTGGTCGAGCGATTCGAGCGGAATCGCGAGGACTACCGCCGTGGCCGCTACAACGAGACCCAGCTCCGCCGCGAATTCCTCGACCCGCTCTTTATCGAGCTCGGCTGGGACGTCTACAACGCCGAGGGCTGCGCCGAGGCCTACAAGGACGTCATCCACGAGGACGCCATCCGCATCGGCCCGAGCGTCAACGCCCCGGACTACTGC
The DNA here is from genome assembly GCA_011055475.1 of Phycisphaerales bacterium. GTDB lineage: Bacteria > Planctomycetota > Phycisphaerae > Sedimentisphaerales > Anaerohalosphaeraceae > DSDH01. The sequence goes on from DSDH01000127.1 coordinate 1,715, forward strand.
TTCCGCATCGGCGGCACGCGGAAGTTCTTCGTGGAGGCCAAGAAGCCCTCCACCGACATCCGGGACGACCCGCACCCGGCGTACCAGCTCCGCCGCTACGCCTGGAGCGCCAAGCTGCCGCTGTCCATCCTCAGCGATTTCGAGGAGTTCGCCGTCTACGACTGCCGCGTCCGGCCCAAGCCCACCGACAAGGCCTCCGCCGCCCGCATCCTGTACATCACGTTCGACGAGTACCCCCACCGCTGGGACGAGATCGCCGGCGTCTTCAGCAAGCAGGCCGTCCGCCAAGGCTCCTTCGACCGGTTCGCCGAGTCCAAAAAGAAACGCGGCACCGCCGAGGTCGACGACGCCTTTCTCGCGGAGATCGAGACCTGGCGGGATACCCTGGCCCGCAACATCGCCCTGCGTAATCCGGGCCTGTCCAACCGGCAGCTCAACTTCGCCGTCCAGCGGACCATCGACCGCATCATCTTCCTGCGGGTCGCCGAGGATCGCGGCCTCGAGCGCCACGGCGGGCTTTTGGCCCTGACCTCGGGCCCGGACGTGTACGCGCGGCTGCTGGCGTTGTTTCGCCTGGCCGATGGCCGCTACAACTCCGGCCTGTTCCATTTTGAGCGCGAAAGGGACCGCCACACGCCGCCCGATGAGCTCACGCCGGTCCTGACCATCGACGACAAGCCCCTCAAGGACATCTTCAAGAGCCTCTACTATCCCCAGAGCCCCTACGAATTCTCCGTCCTGCCGGTGGAGATCCTCGGCCAGGTCTACGAGCGATTTCTGGGCAAGGTGATTACCCTCACGGCCGGCCATCGCGCCAAGATCGAGGACAAGCCCGAGGTCAAGAAGGCCGGCGGCGTCTACTACACCCCGGCCTACATCGTGGACTACATCGTCGAGCACACCGTCGGCGAGTTGCTCAAAACCCGCCATATCGAGCACTTCAAGACCCGCCCGCCCCGCATGAACGAGCCGCTGACGGTCCTGGACCCGGCCTGCGGATCGGGCTCGTTCCTCCTGGGCGCCTACCAGCGGCTGCTGGACTGGCACCTGAAGTACTACAGCGAAAACGACCCCGATACGTGGCTGGCCGCCAAATACCCGCCCATCGTCGAAACCACCTCGCCCGCCGCACCCGAGGTGTCCGAAGGTAGGGTGGGCCGTGCCCACGCGGTCGAGGATGCAGGGACGGGCGATCCCTTGGGCCATGGGGATGGAAACGACGCATCCGGCCCGGCCGCCCCGCCCCGCTCGTTCAAGCTCACCGTCGCCGAGCGCAAACGCATCCTGCTCGAGCACATCTACGGCGTGGACATCGACCCGCAGGCCGTCGAGGTCACCAAGCTCTCGCTGCTGCTGAAGGTCCTCGAAGGCGAAAAGCAGCTCCTGCTCTTCGCCACCGAGCGGGCCCTGCCCGACCTGGCCGACAACATCAAGTGCGGCAACTCCCTCATCGGCCCCGACTTCTACCAGGGCCGACAGGCCCTGCTCTTCGATGAGGACCAGCGCCTCAAGATCAATGCCTTTGACTGGAACGCCGAGTTCGCCGACATCATGACCCGCGGCGGGTTCGACGCCGTCATCGGAAACCCGCCGTATGTCAGAAGCATAAGCCTCAAGAAGACTTTCCCCACCCAGTGGGAGTATTGCCGCAGCAGGTACCAAGCTGCTGCTGCTCGTGAGTGGGATATTTATCTAGTCTTTGTCGAGAAGTCGCTCGGGCTCTTGGATGCCAGCGGTAGGCTGGGCGTCATCTTGCCGAATAAATTCCTCAATTCTCGGGTTGGCGAGAATCTGCGCCGGATCATCACCGAGCGCAGGGCCCTCGCTCATCTGGTTCACTTCAATGCTTTCCAGGTATTCTCAGGTGCCACGACATATACGTGCCTTCTGTTCCTTAACGCGGCAGGATCGGCCAGCGCGCAGGTATTCTTGTACAAGGGAAGCCCTGATAC
>DSDH01000335.1 GCA_011055475.1 Phycisphaerales bacterium
CCGGAGGTGGCGCATCGTCGCTGGCTGGCCAAGCTCAAGGAGGTCATCGACGCCTACCAGCCCGACCAGATCTGGTTCGATTTCGGCCTGGGCAAGATCCCGGACGATTTCAAACGACAGATGGCCGCCTATTACTACAACCAGGAGCAGGCCTGGGGCCGAAACGTCATCATTACTCGCAAGAATGACTATCTGCCCGAGGGTGTGGGCGTTCTCGACATCGAGCGGGGCAAGATGGAAGGCGCGGCCCCGTTCTTGTGGCAGACGGACGACTCCGTGGCCACGAACACCTGGTGCTGGACATCGGGCATCCACCTCAAGAGCGCTGAGGAGCTTGTCCATGAGCTGATCGACATCGTGAGCAAGAACGGGGTATTGTTGCTGAATGTCTGCCCCAAGGCCGATGGGACCTTTCCCGACGATCAGAAGGCCCTGCTGCGCGAGATCGGCGATTGGCTGCGGGTCAATGGCCCGGCCATCTACGGGACGCGCCCCTGGAAGATCCATGGTGAGGGGCCGAATCTTTACGACCGTGGCCGCGGCCTGGGCGGGACCGCTCAGGGACAGGTCGCGTTCACCAGTGCCGATGTTCGGTTCACGACGCAGGGCCAACGGCTGTATGCCATCGCCCTGGGCTGGCCGGAGGGGCCCATGACCCTGGAATCGCTGCGGGTGGAGAAGGCCGCACCCGACGCCGCCGTGCGGCTTCTGGGAAGCAGTGCCCGCGTCGATTTCCGTATTGACGACCAGAAGCGGATGACGCTCGTGCCGCCGAAGCTGGATGCCGATGCGCGGCCCTGTCGGCACGCCTTCGCGTTCGAGTTGAGCGGCTTCACGCTGGCGGTCGATCCCTTCGCGCTGCCCGGCTCGGTGACGCTGACCGCCGACAAGGCCGTGCTCAATGGCCGACAGATCCGGACCGAGGCGCGCGGCGGTCGCACCAACATCGGCTTCTGGGATCGGTCCGACGAGGATGTCCACTGGCTGGCCCGCGTCGAACGGGCCGGACGCCACACGGTGCGGGCCGAATTGACCGCGGCCGGCGGCGATTCACGGCTGACCCTCAGCGCCGGCCGCGAGAGCGTCACGTTCACTGTCCCACGCACCGGCAACTGGGACGATGCGCGATGGGTTCCCGTGGGCACCCTCGAATTCGATGCCCCGGGTGTGTATCACATCATCCTCAAGCCCGCCGATCCGGCAGCCTGGCGAGCCGTCAACGTCTGGCAGGTCCAACTGGCCCCGGAGAAGTAGCTCCGGGCATTAGCAGTGTTCCCATATACGAAGGATCGCAATAAGATGAATAGCCAAGTGACGCCAAAGAAGCCGGCACGGATCTGCCTCCTGGTCGTATTGGGACTGTGCTCGGTCGGACAGGCCAAGGTCCGCGATCTGTACAGCGACACGTGGGTGGCCACCGATGCCTTGGGCCGGTCCCTGCCGGGGCGCGACGAGTGCGGACCGCCCCGATCCGACAAGTTCATCGGCATCTTCTACTGGACCTGGCACACGCAACACGGCGTGCGCGGGCCGTTCGACGTGACCCGCATTCTGGAGGAGAACCCCGAGGAGCCCCGCTGGGGTCCGGTGGGCGCGGCCCATCACTGGGGCGAGCCCGAACTCGGATACTACATCTCCACCGACCGCTACGTCATCCGCAAGCACGCCTCCATGCTGTCCGACGCCGGTGTCGATGTTATCCTCTTCGATACGAGCAACCCACCCTTCACCTTCAAGGAGTCGTACATGGCGCTGTGTGACGAGTATCGCCGAATGCGCCAAGAGGGCAACCCCACGCCGCAGATCGCCTTCCTGACACCCTTTGGCGATCCGCGCGTCGTCGTCCAAAAGGTCTACGAGGAGCTCTACGAGCCGGGGCTGTACCGCGAGCTATGGTTCCCGTGGAAGGGCAAGCCGCTCATCATGGCCGACCCGGCGGCGATCCAGGATGAGCGGATTCGCGAATTCTTCACGTTTCGAAAGCCCATCCCCTCCTATTTCACCGGCCCCAGCGGCCCCAACCAGTGGGGTTGGCTGGAGGTCCACCCGCAGCACGGCTTTTACGATGAGCAGAACCGCATCGAACAGGCGACCGTGGGCATCGCCCAGAACGCGGTCGGCAGCGAGCTTTCCATGATGAGCCACAAGGCCGGCGCGATGGGCCGAAGCTGGCACGCCGGCGCCAGGGATACACGGCCGGATGCAGTCCACCTCGGGTTGAACTTCGTCGAGCAATGGCAACGCGCGTTCGAGTTGGACCCGTCCTTCATCTTCATCACCGGCTGGAACGAATGGGTGGCCGGGCGTTTTCTCGAATGGTACAAGTACACGACCGAGGACAGCCTGCATCCCGATGCCCTGTTCGTCGATCAATACAACCACGAATACAGCCGCGACATCGAGCCGATGCGGAGCGGGCACGGCGACAGTTACTACTACCAGATGGTCGGCTTCATCCGGCGGTTTAAGGGGATCCGGCCGCCGCCCGCGGCCTCGGGGTCGAAAACGATCGCGGTGGATGGCCGGTTTGACGACTGGGCCGACGTGCGGCCGGAGTACCGGGACACCATCGGCGACACGCTGCACCGCGATCATAAGGGCTACGGCTCGACGCACTACGTGAACACGACGGGCCGCAATGATTTCGTGGTGCTCAAGGCCGCCTGCGATTCCCGGAACACGTACTTCTATGCCCAGACGGCCGAGCCGATCTCTCCCTGGTCGGATTCACACTGGATGCTGTTGTTCATCGACGTCGATCAGGACCCGACCACGGGGTGGCAGGGGTACGATCTTCGGGTGAACCATCCCGTGGTGGATGCGCACCGGACGACCGTCGAGCGATACGCGCCCGGTGAGGGGTGGACGTCGGCGGGCTCGACCGAATACCGCGTGGACGGCCGTCACCTGGAGTTGGCAATCCCCCGATCTATGCTCCGGCGAACGAACGGATCGGGTGGCGAAGGCTTTGACTTTCACTGGGCCGACAACGTTCAGGCCCTCGACGACATTGTGGAGTTCGGGATCAATGGCGACAGCGCCCCGAACCGCCGGTTCAACTATCGCTTTCAGACTCCGGCCCCGACGCAAACGCCCCGTGCCGTTATCCCCTCCAAGCCCGCGGGCAAAACCGTCGACCCGCCAACGATGCGGCGCATCTACGAGCAGGTCAAGACGCCCTACAAGTATGGGGTCATTCTGAAGGGTCCGGCGGGCCAGAAGGTCGATTGCCCCGCCGTGTTCCGCCATGGCGGCGCGTGGTACATGACCTACATCATCTTCGACGGCAGCGGTTACGAGACCGCCCTGGCCCGCAGCGACGACCTGCTCCACTGGGAACCCCTCGGTAAGATCCTTCGCTTCCGGGAGAACACGTGGGACGCGATGCAGGCGGCCGGATACATCGCCCTGCAGGACACCACGTGGGGCGGCGGCTACACCCTGCAGAGGCACGATGACCGGTACTGGATGTCCTACCTGGGCGGGGCCCTGAAGGGCTATGAAACCGACCCCCTGGCCATCGGCATCGCCTGGACATCCGATCCCACCCAAGCTGTCGAGTGGAATCGCCTGCCTGAGCCGGTGCTGTCCCGCGACCAGCCGGATGTGCGCGACTTCGAGTCGTTGACCCAGTACAAAAGCCACATCATCCACGACCCGGA
>DSDH01000627.1 GCA_011055475.1 Phycisphaerales bacterium
ACGTGGGAGCGACCGTCGGTTCTGCCATAGCCTGCGGGCCGCAGCCGGTCAATCCACCTACCAAGCTGATCAAAACGAGCAATGCGATCCACAAATAGAACGTTTGCTTGATCTTCATTTCTTCTCCTTTGCAAACTTGTCTACTTGTTTACTTGCCTACTTGCCTACTTGCCACTTGCCACTTGCCTACTTGCACACTTAATACACGATCTCACCGCGCACAAAGGCCGCCGTGCGCGGATCACGCGGCGACTCGAAGAACGTCTCCTTATCGGCGACCTCGACCATCTCGCCCTCCAACATCAGCGCCACGCGATCGGCCAGGCGCTTGGCCTGGAAGACGTTGTGGGTCACCAGCACCAGCGTCGTCCCGTGCTCCCGGTTGAGCGCCCGCACGATGTCCTCGATTAGCCCGACGTTGTAGGGATCCAGGTTGGCTGTCGGCTCATCAAGCAGGAGCGCGTCAGGCTGGAGCACCATCGCCCGGGCCAGGGCCACCCGCTGCGCCTCCCCGCCGGAGAGTGTCCGCGCTCGCTGGTGGGCCAGATCCATCAAGCCGACCTGGTCCAACGTCCCCTCGATCAACCGGGATGCATTCCGCTGTCCGCGCAGACGCAGGCCATAGCTCACGTTATCCCACACGCTGCGGTTGAGCAGGATTGGACGCTGGAAGACGGTGGTCACACGCCGGCGGGTTGGGATGCCCACCGACTTGGCGGCGCTAAATTCGGTATCCAGGAAATGCACCGCGCCAGCGCTCGGCGCTTCCAGGAAATTGAGCAGGCGCAGCAGTGTGCTCTTTCCCGCGCCGCTGGGACCAACCACACTGAATATCTCACCTTGCCGGATGTCCAGGTGTTCGACGTGGAGCACGTGCCGCCCGTCGTAGACCTTGGTCAAATTTCTCAAGTGGTAAATGTGCTCGCTCATTCTTCGAACGTCCTCCCTTGCAGGTAAAGCATGGCCACGTTGGTCAGGAAAGATAAGGCCAGCAGGATCACGCCCAGGGCCATCGCCAGGTCGAAATTCCCCTTGCGCGTCTCCAGCACGATAGCGGTGGTCAGGACGCGGGTCCGTCCCTCGATGTTGCCGCCGACCAGCATCACTGCGCCCACCTCCGAGATGATGCTGCCGAACCCGGCGATGACCGATACGATCACGCCGACGCGCGCCTCCATCAGCACCGCCAGCGTCGTCTGCCAGCGGGTGGCACCCAGGGCGCGCACCTGCCGTCGTAATTGGGGATCCACCCCCATCACGGCGGCCATGGTGAATCCCGCCACCAGCGGGAAGGAGATGATGCACTGGGCCACGACCATCGCCGCCGGGGTGAAGAGCCTGGGGACGAGGGTCGACTCTAATTGTCCCAGGGGGCCGCTGCGTGAGAGCATCAGGTAGACGAACAGTCCCACGACCACGGGCGGGAACCCCATCCCGGTGTAGAGCATGGCGATGATCACCCGGCGCCCGACGAAACGGCTCAACCCCAGGGCCGCGCCCAGGGGAATGCCGATCAGGGTGCTGAACAACAGCGCGATCCCTGACACCCGCAGGGATAGGATGATGATGGCATACAGGGCGGGGTCGCGGACGGCGATCAATCGAACGGCCTCAATCAAAGCACGTATTATTTCGTTGATGTGAAGCCTCCTTTGAAAAATGACAAAAAAAAGTCTCCTCTTGAAAAAGATGAGGAGACGCGCACGTGATTGCTTGCTCGGTTCATCTCCTTTCCTAGTGTGGGAGGCATAGCCGTTTCCAACGATACCCTACCGATCTTGGACCATAAGTCCCAGCAAAGCGATTCAGGAGACCTTTAGGTCACAAGATTCGGAGATGTGATATTTTATTGTTCAACGTTTGAATTGTAGCATAGGGGATAGTATTTGTCAAAGGTGGTGTGGGCGTACTCCTCTTTGACCATCTTTGACCATCAAGCTTGCCATTCATCTGCGCGTGATCGGCATCATCCGCCCCGTGCCGAAGGCCCTGGCGCTGACCTTGAGGACGACGCCCATCTGCCAGCGCTTGTGTTCGGAACGGCGGAGAGCGGCGTTGCTGCGATTCGCCTGCACCAGACGCTCCATCGCCGGCCCGACCTCGTTGTAATCGAAGGGATCGACCTGATCCGGCTTCAGTTCGGCCGACGGGGGGCGCTCGAGGATATACGGGGGGATTAAGCCCCGGGTGGCCCGGATCCAACGGGCCAGCTCGTACACTTGCGGCTTGGTCAGGTCGGCGATGGGGCACAGCGTGCCAGCCATGTCGCCGTAGAGCGTGCCGTATCCCAGGGCGGCCTCGGTCTTGTTGCTCGTGTTCAGGAGCAAACCTCCGTGACGATTGACGAAACCCATCAGGATCGTGGCCCGGAGCCGGGCCTGGACGTTCTCGGCCGTCGTGCCGCTTTCTTCTGACGACAGCAGGTTACCGAGGGTCTCTTCGGCGGCGGCGTGCAAGCGTTCCAGGGCCACCACCTCGAAGTGAATGCCGAGGGCCTGGGCTAGCTCCCGCGCGCAGGCGGTGGAGCGCGGGTCGGTGTAGCGCGAGGGGATGGCGACTGCGGTGACCCGCTCCGGTCCCAGGGCGTCGGCCGCGATCACGGCGACGAGCGCCGAGTCGACGCCGCCGGATAGCCCCAGGAAGGCGCGTGCCAGCCGGTTCTTGCGGGCGAAATCCCGCACTCCCAGGACGAGGGCCCGGTAGACGTCCGCCTCCGGTTGTGTGTCCGCCGCTTCAGTCGGCTCGTCCTTTTGGGGAGTGGACTCAAAATCGAGCACGCGAACCGCCCCCTCGAAACCGGGCAGTTGGACGAGTGGGCGACCCTCCGCGTCGAGGGCGAAACTCCGACCGTCGAAGATCAACTCGTCGTTCCCGCCCCACAGGTTGACGTACAGCACCGGGCATCCCTGTTCGCGGGCGTGACGGCGGGCGTGACACCGTCGCTGTTCCATCACCGAGTGGTGGTAGGGAGACGCTGCAATGCAGACCAGCACGCGCAACTCGGCCGGGGGGTGAACCTCGCCTCCCTCGTCCCACAGATCCTCCCCCACCAGGAACCCGACCCGCCGGCCTGCGACGGTCACCGGGGGCAGCGCCGGTCCGGGCGTGAACCAGCGTGGCTCGAAGGACACGTCCCCGGTGGGCAGCAACCGCTTGGCCGCGACCAGCGTCGCACGACCGCCTGCCATGAGTACGGCGGCGTTGAGGAGCCCCGGGTGGCCGGTCCGGGGCGCATCACCGACCGCCAGGGTGCCGACGACGACCGGCGGCCCGGCGCTGGCTCGTCGAGCCAGGTCCTGGGTGGCGGCCTCGACCGCCTCGACGAAGCTGGAATCGAACAGGATGTCGCGGGCCGGCGTCCCCGGGATCGCCATCTCCGGCAGGACGAGCAGGCTGGCTCTCTCATTTCGCGCCGTCTCGATCGCCGCCAGGCAGCGTTCGACGTTGCCCTCCAGGTCGCCGACGCAGGGGTTGACCTGGGCCAGGGCGATGCTCGTTCCGGTTGCATTTCCTGTTCCCGCATTCTTACGCATACGCATTCCTCCGCTGGCTTCTCTATAACTTGGGATGAACTTATTCGTCGTGCGTGCGCTTTTACGGCGCTGAAGCGCCTACTACGAACAAGCCCCCGGTTTATTGAGAAGATA
>DSDH01000732.1 GCA_011055475.1 Phycisphaerales bacterium
ACCGATGCCGATCATTCTCGTGCCGTACGGAACCGGCCCAGACGATCCCCACCCGCACGCCCTCGGTCGGAACCCGCCCCCTCAACCGTTCCGCCCGGTCTCGCGGCGGTCGCACGTAGGGCACCTCGCATGGAATGGTCCCCAACGTCGTGCCGAACAAACCGGGCAGGTCCAGCAGCGAGATATGGACATCGTACTCCGACGCCGGCACGGGCTCGGGCCCGGCCGCGATCACCTGATCCACGCTCGTCTCATCCCGCAAGAGCGGCGTCAGAGCGGGCCGCTCCTCCAGCAACACGTAACTCCCGGCGGCCCTGACGTGCGGCAGAAACCGCCAGAATTGGATCGAATCACCATATCCCTGCTCGTAGTGCACGAGCAATCGACGCCCCTCCAGCGGCGAGCCATCCCACCGCGGTCCATCCAGGCGGTGCGGATACAACGTACTGCCATCGTGGGCCCGGCGACGCCACCCGAAGTCCGCCCAACCCTCGCGAAGCCGACCGGCCAACAGGCACGCCGTCGCCCGGTTCCATCGCGCATCGGCGAAGTCCGGCTCAACCTCAATGGCTCGGTCATAGGCGGCAATAGCCCCCTCGCAGTCCCCCATGTTCCGCAGGAGGTTCGCCAGGTTGTAGTGTGCCTGGGCGAATGTGGGATCGGTCTTCAGCGCCCCCTCAAACGCGGCCCGCGCCTCGGCAAAACGCTCCAGCCGCCCCAATGCCATACCCAGCGTGTTGAGCACATCAGGGTCATCGCCCCGCAGCGCGAGGGCACGCCGGCAATCCTCCATCGCCCGTTCACACCGCCCCAGGGCCGTCCACACCAGCGCCCGCTGATGCAGCGCCTCGGCGAACTGCGGCCGCAACGCCAAGGCCCGGTCCAGACTGGCCGCCGCCTGCTCGAATCGGCCAGCCCGGTATTGCGCCACGCCCAGATTGCAGTGCAGCATCGCATCCTCCGGGCACGCCCGCAGCGCCTCGCGAAAGTGCTCCATCGCCTCGCGACAGCGCCACCGCCGATTCAGCAGAACCCCCAGGTTATTGTGCGCCTCCACGGAGGATGGGCGGATCGCCAATGCCCGTCGAAGGCAGCGCTCGGCCTCGTCGAGCCGACCCTGCTCGGCCAGCACCAAACCCAGGGTTATGAACGCCTCGGCGTGGTGCGGATTGGCGGCCAACACATCGCGGCACAACAACTCCCCCCGGTCCAGGCGCCGCTCCTGAACGGCCCGCCGCGCCTGATCGAGCAGTGTCCCCGTCACGTCCTTGCCTGTTGCCTCCGCTGCCATGAGGGCCGATTCTACCACGAGCCGCACGTCGATCAAGTCGCCGGCTCACTTCCGGGCCATCGCCGCGAGCGGCGGATTAACCCGTGTCACGAATCATCCGATAGGGTGACATGCTGTCGAGGGCGTTGGAACCAAGCCGACCGGCGGTCATGCCTCCCGTGGTCCTGTGTGACCGGCAGGGGTACACCCAGCGTCTGTACCCGGACCGCCGTGTAATCCCCTTCGACCTCGATATTCTCGGACGCCGTCTGCCCCTGGCCATCAGTTACGCTCAGGGTCCGGTAATCCTGGCCGACCTGGTTCCCATGGCCCGTACCCTGTCCGACGTGCTGACCGGTCAATTGAGGGTGACCCTGGAGGGGTTCGACCGCTCGGCCTCGTGCCGGGTGGGATGCGCCCACTGTTGCTACTACCTCGTACCCGTCAGCCCCGCCGAGGCCTTTCACCTGGAGCGCAAGATTCGGACCCTGCCCCCTCCGCAGCAGCGCGCCATCGTAGGCGTGTTCCGCATGGCCGGGCGACGTCTGCTCAAACGCCTGCCGGAGTACCAGCTCCAGCACGCCGACACGGATCGCAGCGCCGAACGGCTGCAGCGACTCTCCGACTGGTACGCCTCCCTGCATCTGGCCTGTCCGTTCCTGGTGAATAACCTGTGCGTCATCTACAACCTTCGCCCCCTGGCCTGCCGCGAATACTGGGTCACCAGCGCTCCGGATTGCTGCCGTATCGACGGCAAAACCCCGCCGACCCTGGCCCCACTACCGGTGCGGATCGCCGAGGTGCTCACCGACGTATGCGCCGAGTTGGAGGGAGAATCCGAACCGGTTCTGCTCCCCGTGGCCCTGCCCTTTGCCGAAAGTCAACCTGAGCGCTGCCGTCGCACTTGGCCGGCCCACGTCGCCGTGGAGCGATTCCTCGATGTCCTCCTTCACCACGCTCACCGGAACAGTATGGCGGACCGTGAGGGTTTCTGCGCCACGGACGCCGCCACTCCGTAGAGGCATTGTGGCCTCATCCACGAAGGGAGCCCAGCCCCTCCCACGCACGAAATCCGCTTGGCTCCATCCCCTGTTTATGGTACCGTGAAATGGACGGGTGTGGCCAAGTGTCCGCATGCCCGTTGCGACCCTGTAAGAATCCATAGGGAGGGCAGTCGAATGCACAGCAACTGTTCACGTCGAACGTTCATGAAGAGTGCCGTGGCCGGCGGCGTCGCGATGTCGGCATTGAGTTATTCCCGCGTGCTCGGCGCCAATGACCGGATCTCCATCGGGATCATCGGCTGTGGAAGCCGCGGCCGCGACGCCCACATGCCCGGCGTGCACGCCCACGCTGCGTCGCAGAACGTCGAGATCACGGCCGTGTGCGACCCCTGGCGGGTCGCCTGCGAACAGGCCGCGGCCAAGGCCAAGAACTGGTACGGCCGCTCCGCCCGCATGTTTTCTTCGTACCGCGACCTGCTGGCACTGAAGGACGTGGACGCCGTGATGATCGCCTCGTGCGACCACCAACACACAACGCACCTCCAGGCCGCCGCCGAGGCCGGCAAGGATGTCTACTGTGAGAAACCCCTGGCCCGGCGGATGGATCGGCTCAACGCCGCGTATGACGCCGTCAAGAAGGCCGGCGTCGTCGTCCAGATCGGCACCCAGCTTCGCTCGCTGCCGAGCTTCACGGGCTGCCGAAAGCTGTACGCCACGGGCCTGCTCGGCACGGTCGGGCGGATCGAGCAGTGCCGCAACGGTGAACGACCCTACTGGTACCAATACGTCAAGGACGTCAAGGCCGAGGACATCGACTGGCCGGAGTTCCTGATGGATGTGCCGATGCGGCCCTTCGACCCGGTGCTGTACTCCGGCTGGTACGGCTATCGCGAGTTCTCGGATGGGCCGGTCCCCGGCCTGGGGAGCCACTTTATCGATCTGGTGCACTACATCACCGGGGCTCGGTTCCCCACCCACCGCGTCTCTTTGGGTGGAACGTTCACCTGGAAGGATGAGCACCGTTTCACCTGCCCCGACCACGTCCAGGCTCTGTGGACGTACCCGGAGGGCTTCATGGTCAGCTACTCCACCAACTTCGGTAACGGCAGCGGCAACAGCTTCAAGATCTTCGGTGACCATGGCGTGATGGACATGGTCCAATGGACCGCCCCGGTCATCACCGCCGAGGGCGCCCCCAAGCGCCGCGGCGAGATCCGCGGGCGACAGCCCGTCGAAGAGGTCCCTATGCCGGACCACTTTCTCGATTGGCTTCAGTGCCTGCGCAGCCGCAAGACACCCAACGCCTCCATCGACGCCGGTTACCAGCACGCGGTGGCCTGCATCATGGCCGTCCAGGCCT
>DSDH01000692.1 GCA_011055475.1 Phycisphaerales bacterium
GCCACCAAGTGCAGCGAAAACACCTGTAGCGGGAACTCCTGCGGGTCCGGCGAGACCTGCGTCAGGTCGATCTCAATCCATGGCGGCGCGATGGTCAGCTCCTGCATCCCACTTCGCAACTCCACTTCACCGGCCCCGAGTGAACCGGTCAACCGCATTTCATGGAACAGGGGCTCCAGGCCGCCGCGGATATAGGTGCCCGCCAAATCGCCGGTGTACCGCCCTTCGCCTGCACCGCCCACAAATCGCAGATGCTCCACGCGAAAGCTGTCGAACAGCGATCTGGACGGCTGGGGCACCAGAACAAACGTCCCCTCGATCGGGACCAGGATCGGGGGACGACCACAGATGGTGCAATCGTCCACCAACCAGCTTCCCTCGATGAGCCGATAACGCACCGACCCTTCCGGAAATCCGGCGTCAGCGGTCACCGTCCCGACCAGCACTGCCGCCCCCAATACCCCAAGAACCATCCCCCTCGTCCATCGACATGTACCCTGCCTTCTCATACCTCGCCCCTTTCCTTGCCCCGCGAATGGACCTTCGGCCTCATCTGATCCTGGGGAACCCCAACCGAGGAACCTCTCGACCGATTCCCGCCTGCCACGCCTCCCGCCGCTCTATCAAAGTATACACGCATCCCCGCCATGGGCAAGTCTGATAAGAACCCGCTTCCGCCCCGGCCGGTGCGTCATCAGAAGTGTAGAAATCACTTTGTGGTGATTTCTCGTTGCCAAGCCACAGCGTCTATACTATAATCCTGACCTGAAACGACAGAGGAGAAGGCCAATGATATCGGTTGCCGGCGGCGGCACTGTAGAGGGTGTTTTTGCGCAGGGCGTGGAGTTCTACGGCCCGGATGTTCTGGACACATCGAGGCTGCTGTTCGGACCTTTCAAGATCCTGGGCCTGATCGTCTGGATCTATCTGTGCATGTACTGCGCCCAGCGGGTCGAGTTCAGCCCGCTGATTGACCGGCGATACAAACCGCTGGCTACCGCGGCGTGCCTGCTGATCGGGCCGTTCATCTTCTTCGTTCTGGTCGTGGCGGATACCGCCGTGAAGCTGCAAGACGGCACACTCGGCGCGGATCACATCCTGAGCCACCTGTTCGGCGGCGCCTTTGTCCGACGCCGGCACCTGTCGGCCCGGGGCCGACCCCAGGAGGACTTCATTCAGTTGCTCGACTCGGCCGGGCATGACTATTTCGGCGATACCCTCGCCCGTAACGAAGGCCAACCGCCCGACCAGGAGGCCTTGGAACTGACCCGCAGGCTCATTCTCGACGGCATCCGCCGCCGCGCCAGCGACATCCTGATCGACCCCAAAAGCTCCGGGGTATACACCGTCCGTTACCGCATCGACGGCTTCCTGCAGCTCGCTCAGGAGGTGGACGTCAACACGTGCAAGGCCGTGGTCAATTGCGTCAAGGCCATCGCCGGCATGGACATCTCCGAGCGGCGCCGCGCCCTGGATGGCGCGTTCATGGCCCGCATCGCCGACGGCGACGTGCACTTTCGCGTGGCCAGCGCCGGCGTCCTGGGCGGCGAGAAGCTCTCCATCCGCGTGCTCAACCAGGCCACCGGCATGCTCGGCCTGAACGAGATCGGCCTCAGCGAGGACAGCTACCGACAAATTCGCGCGGCGATCGACCTGCCCCAAGGCATGATCCTCGTGTGCGGGCCGACCGGCAGCGGCAAGACCACCACCCTGTACGCCATGCTCACCGAAGTTGATTTTTACACGCGCAACGTCGTCACCGTTGAGGATCCCATCGAGTACGTTCTGCCCCACGCCAGCCAGATCGAGGTCAACCCCAAGGCGAATATCACCTTCGCCAACTCCCTGCGCAGCATCCTGCGGCAGGACCCGGACATCATCTGCATCGGCGAGATTCGGGACGGGGAGACGGCGCAGATGGCCGTTCAGTCGGCCCACACGGGCCACTTGGTGCTGGCCACCCTGCACAGCAGCAGCAACCTGGCGACGCTGGCCCGCCTGATGGACCTGGGCGTGCGACCGTTGGTGCTGGCCTCGGCACTGAGCGTGGTGATCTCGCAGCGGCTCGTCCGCCGGCTTTGCGAGCACTGCAAGGAGCCGGCCGAGCTGACCCATGAACAAGCCGAGGTGCTGGTGCGGGTGGGGCTCAATCCGGCCGGGGCCTGCCGACCCGTGGGCTGCGGCCGATGCAACGATACCGGTTTCTACGGACGCGTCGCGATCGTGGACGTGCTGCACGTGGACGACGCCCTCCGTGCGCAACTGACCACCGGGCGGCTGAGCCTGGCGAATCTCAAAAACGAAGGCGACACCAAGGGCCGCTCGCACCTGCGCAAGGAAGGCCTCATCAAGGTCGCCGCGGGCATCACCACCCTGGAGGAAGTCTACCGCGTCACGACGCACTTGGGATAACGGACCATGCTTTTCTGGCTGACCATTCTGGGTGGATTCGCGTTTGTGTATCTGGCCCTGCGCATCGGGTTCTACATGATCTGGCAGAGCCTGTTCAACACGCTCGTGGCCGTGTACCTGAGCGTGATGCTCACGCCGCGTTTGATCGGCCTCGTGCCGGAGCTGGCCGAATCGGGGTACTATTTCGCCCCGTGCGTGCTCGTGTTGGCGCTGCTGTTCTTCCTGCTGCTGCAGACGATCACCGCCTGCTTTCTGACCGGCATCAGCGAGGTCGCACTGCCCTCTGCCGTCGAGATGTTCGGCACGCCCCTGCTGGGTTTCGTACTGGGCTACGTGATCGTCGGATTCGTGCTGTTCCTCGTTTACCTGCTGCCCATTTCGCACACGGACTTCGCCCAACGGCACGTGTTCAAGACGACCTCGCAAGCGGGTCTGGAAACGAGGCCGCCGTTGCCCGTGCGCACCACGATCCAAACCTGCCGATTCATCGGCTTCGTCAGTCTGCAATACCATGAGGGCACGGTGGAGAGAACCGTACACTGGCTGATCCAGTCGGCACGTCCGTCGCCGCCGGAACCGGAGCGGCAACCACCGCCCGATCCCCGCTGGCGGGCCGGCCCCGAGGTCGCCCCCCGGCGATAAAGCGGTCTTGAAACCCGCCACCGCGACCCTCACGCGCCCGACAGGAGGTGCTCGATCAGGATCTTCAACCCGATGCCGATCAGGATCAACCCGCCGGCCACCTCGATCTTCTTCTCGAAGAAGTGGCCCAAGCGGCGGCCCAGACAGCAGCCCAGATAGGAGATCACAAACGTGATCGCCCCGATCAGGACCGCCGCGTACACGACGTGCTCCGTGACGAGCGACAGGGTCACCCCGACCGCTAGGGCGTCGAGACTGGTCGCCAGACTCAGCCCCAGCACCACGACCAGGCTCGCCGGATCGCCCGCCGCCGATCGCGATTCGGCCCGCTCGATCTGGAACGCCTCGTAGATCATCTTGCCCCCCACGGACGCCAGCAAACCGAAGGCGATCCAGTGATCCCATGCCGCGACGTACACCCGCAGCGACGCCCCCAAGAGGTAGCCCAATAGCGGCATGCCCGCCTGAAACGCCCCGAAAAACAGGGCCATTCGCACCGCGTGCCGGATGCGCATCTGGCGATACACGCTGCCGGTCGCCACGGACACCGCCAGCGCATCCATCGCCAGCCCCACGCCGA
>DSDH01000285.1 GCA_011055475.1 Phycisphaerales bacterium
ACTTGCCCACGCCGCACTTCATCCGCCGCTCCAGGTTGAGGAAGATGTGCTCGGTGGGCACCTTGGCCTCGGCCAGGGACATCAGCACGAACTTGTACATCACGGGCGGGCCGCACACCAGTACGTGGGCCTTGGACAGGTCGGTCTGGACCTGGGGGATGAGCGTGGTCACCACGCCCACGCAGCCGCCCCACTGATCGCAGCCGACGTCCAGCGTCTCGATGAAGCGGATATCCTCGCGTTGGGCCCACTGTTCCAGCTCGTCGGTGTAGAAGCGGTCCTCGAAGCACTTGGTGCCCAGGAGGATCTCCACGTCGCCGTAATCGTCGCGGTGGTCCAGCACGTAGCGGATAAGCGAGCGCTGCGGGGCCAGGCCCAGCCCGCCGCAGATGAAGACCAGGTTCTTGCCCGACAGGTCCTCGACGGGATAGCCCTTGCCGAACGGCCCACGAATGCCGATCTTGGCCCCTTCATCGAGTCCATGGAGGGCCCGGGTCACGTTGCCGGCGTTGCGCACCACCAGTTCAAAACCCTCCTGCGTGGGCGAGGAGGAAATGCTGATCGGCGCCTCGCCGATCCCGGCGACGGACACCTCAACAAACTGCCCCGGCCGATGTCCCAAGGGCCGGCCCGAATCCAACGTCACGTGGTAATACATCTCCAGCTTGGTCATGGGCCGCCGGGTCCGGATCGTCGCCGGTTCGGGCAGGTAAATGTCCTTCTGAGTACTGCAACAGTCACACATGCATCGATCTCCTTGGTTGGCCTGTCCCGACGACGGGATTAATCCATTCCAATGTCTTCCAACAGGGCGTTGTAGACGGCGACGGGATTGGCGATATCCGGGATGCACGCCCCGACGCACCGCCCGCACCCGACACACGCGATCTGCCCGCCGATTTTCTCGGGCACGTACTTGGCCTTGCGATACAGCCGATGGCGGAACCGATCCGCCCGCCGCTTGCGGAAGTTGTGATCGCCGGCCACGGTGGCGAAGTTCTCCAGCAGGCAGCCGTCCCAGGCCCGCCAGCGGCAACCCTTCTTGAGGTCCCAGTCCACGTCGTCCTGCACGTCGAAACAATAACACGTCGGGCAGACCAGATTGCACGATCCACACGAGAAGCACGTCTGCGCCTTCTGCTCCCAGATCGGGTGGTCGTAGGCCCGTTCGAGCAGCTTGGGCAGGTACGACGGCTTGCACTCCAGCGGATGGCGGTTGAGCTCCTTGCGGTTCTTGTCCTGCACCGCCTGACGCCGGGCCAGGTCCTGGTCGCTGGCATCGGGCAATGGGCCCGCCAGGGCGATCAGCTCGCGCCCCTTGTCCGTGGCCACGTCCAGCACGTACCCCTCGCCGACGTCGGTGATGAGAATATCGTAGCCCTTGTCCACGACCGCCGTGCCCATGGAGGAGGCGAAAACGTTCTTGCTCGGCATGGCCACGTCGCAGGCCACGATGGTGATCTGCTTGCGGCGAGCCATGTAGTGGGCGTCGTACTGATCCTGGCTGAACAGCTCATCCATCTGGTTGATGGCCACCAGATCGTACGGATGCACCCCCAACAGCACCAGCGGTCCGGCCTCGATCATGGAGTTGTACGTGCCGCCGACCTCGTAGGTCAAAAGCGTCTCACGCGGCGGAAGGACGTAATTCTTCGGCGGCAGGATCGTCACATCATAGTCCAGCCGCAGGTCCGCGGCCTGCTCCAGCGGACCGAACGCGAACCGGTCATCCTTGGCCTGGACGCCGACCACCTGCCGCTCCGAGACGATCAGGGCCGTGACGAATTGTGCAAATGCCTCTTGGCTGATCTTCTTCATCCTCGCATGTCTCCAAACATCCCGTTCCTCAAGCCAACACGACCGCCCCTCACACGTAGTAAGGCAGGATACCCAGCTCCATGGCAATGTCGATGGTCACCACCTTGATGCGCTTGGGCAACTTCAGATAACACGGCGCCAGATTCAGAATCCCGCGGACGCCGGCCTCGACCAGCCTTTCGGCGACCTCCTGGGCCGCACCGGCCGGCACGGCCAGCAACGCCAGCCGAATCCCCCGCTTGCCGAGGTCGCCGAGGTGCGCGACGTCTTTGATCTCCACGCCCCCGATCTTGCGACCGATCTTCCTGGGCGAACGGTCAAACACCTCCACGATGTCAAAGCCGTATAACCGAAACCCCGGGTACGAAGCAAGCGCTTTTCCGAGTCGCCCCGCGCCGATCAGCGCCGCCTTCTGGGGGGTGTTCAGTTTGAGAATCTCGCGAATCCGCCCCAGCAGCGTCTCGACCGGATACCCCGTGCCCTTGACGCCGAACGCCCCGAAATACGACAAATCCTTGCGGATCTGCGGGGATTTCATGTGCAGCCGCTCGGCCAACTCCTGGCTGGACACGTACTTACAGCCCTGCTTGTGCACGAACGAAACCGCCCGCAAATACTGCGGCAGACGACGCACGGTTTCATCGGGTATCTTCCGGTATCTCATGACGCGACCTAAAAACCAGTGCTTGTGTTCACATTCACAAGCACCAGAAAAATCATAGGCGTTTGGCATCGCGTTGTCAAGGGCGACCGGCGATTTCGACGCCTTTTTTTGGCCGGCCTTCAACAGGCCGGAACGGGCCAATCGAAACCAAACGATCATCGCGGCGGGATCAGCCGCACCAGGCTCACACCGTGCCGCCCGATGTCCGCGGCCCAGGCGCCGTCGACCGTTCCCAGGTCCTTGTGCCGCCAGACATCCCGGACCTGGCGCGGGCCCTCGATACCCAGCTCGGCCCAGCTTACCTCGATGCGCTGCCCCACCGGCCCCAGATCGAACAATCCGACCGCCAGCGATCCATCCTCCAGCGGCTTGGCCAGGACCAGGTCGTCCTCGCCGTGACGGATGATCCGCCCTTGGCGGCCCAAGGCATCCTGGTCGATCGCGATCACCTCCGGATTGCACAGCACGTTCAGCGTGAAGGCATCCAGCCGCGTGATATCCCCCGAATAGAACAGCGGCGCGGCCATCAGGCACCACATGGACATGTAGGCGTACTGCTCGTTGGGCGTCAGGCCGCACGGGGCGGCCGGGGCGTTCTGCTGTCGCGCGTTGCCCACGTAGCCGATGAGGATGTAGTCCGGGTCGTTCCACTCACCCGGCCTGGCGTAGTCCGCGTGCTCGGCGTTGCGAAGCCCGATATGGTAGAACCCCGGCAGGTCCGTGCCCTGCTCAAGGCCGAGGTCCCCGGTCGTCCGCCAGCAGTGCCCGCCGACCTGCCCGCCCCAGGTCCATACGTCCGCCATGCCATACTGGCACAGGTTGAACACGATGTCCCGCGGCATCTCTTCAAGAATCGCACCCATGAGCCGATAGGGCTTTTGAAACCGCTCCAGCCCGTCGCCCGTGGCCACCTCGGTGTAGGAACACCAATCATACTTGAGGAAATCGAACCCCCAGCGGGCGAACGTCAGGGCGTCGATCCGCTCGTGCTGCCAGCTCCCGGCGTAGCCCGCGCACGTCCGAGGACCCGGCGAGGTATATAGACCCGCCCGCAGGCCCTTGCCGTGGATGTAGTCGGTCAGGGCCTTCATATCCGGGAAGTTGCCGTTGGGCCGAATGCCGCCATCGGGGCTTCGCAGCTCGCCGCC
>DSDH01000508.1 GCA_011055475.1 Phycisphaerales bacterium
CGGCCTCCTTCGCAACGGCGGCGGGCTGCGGCCGCGTCGCGCTGGGCGCGGCCTTGGCCGCAATCGCCTTGGCCTGGCGCTCGGCCTGGAGGCGAACCTCTTGAGCGGCGGCCAGTTGCTGCTCCATGACCGTCTGCCGCTGCCGGGCACGCTGAGCGGTGTCTGAACTGATCGTTGGCACCCTTGGCGCTTCTCGTCGCGTATCAGGAACCCGCTGGGGGCGTGCCGACTGCGAAGGCCCCGGACCGGCGGGTTGCCCGGATGTGTGTCCCTGCTTAGCGTAGGGCAACCGCCGGGCAGGGCCACTTGGCACGGGGCGTCTCGACGACGCCGCCGTCTGGCCGCGCTTGTCCGGCGGTCTGTACCGCGGCGGCTCGGAGGCCTCACCCCGCTCGGAGGGTTCCTGGCCCCGCTTTGAGAGCGAGCGATTCGCCAAGGCGATCAGCCCGTAGATGGCCACGAAAATCACCGGGACAAGCAACTCAATCAGGTTGCCGCCACGGCCTTGACCGACAAGGTGCTGCAAAAGAGCCAACATCAGGCCGACCCTTCACCGTCGGAGCTGTCCTTCTCGCCGCCGGCGATCGAATCCCGCATCGCCGTATCGGCCGCCACATTCTTCATGCGGTAGTAATCCATGATCCCCAGGTTTCCGCTACGGAAGGCCTCGGCCATGGCCTTGGGCACTTCGGCCTCGGCCAGCACGACCTTGGCGCGATTCTCGTGAACCAGGGCCTTCATCTCGGCCTGTCGAGCGACGGCCATGGCACGGCGTTTCTCCGCCTCCGCCTGAGCACGGGCCGAATCGGCCATGGCCTGGGCCTTTTGCAGTTGAGCCCCAATGTTCTCGCCGACGTCCACGTCCGCGATATCGATCGAGAGGATTTCGAACGCCGTCCCCGCATCCAGACCCTTGGAGAGAACCGATTTGGAGATGTTGTCCGGATTCTCCAGGACGCTCTTGTGCGTAATAGCGCTGCCGATTGTCGTCACGATACCCTCGCCGACGCGGGCGATGATCGTCTCCTCGGTGGCCCCGCCGATCAGCCGCTTGATGTTCGCGCGGACCGTCACCCGGGCCTTGGCCCGAAGCTGAATCCCATCCTGCGCGACGGCATCGACCGTTTCCTTGCCCTTGCTTGGATCGGGGCAATCGATCACCTTGGGGTTGACGCTGGTCTGGACCGCGTCGAGGATGTCGCGCCCGGCCAGGTCGATTGCCGCCGCGGTGTCGAAGGACAGGTCGATATTCGCCCGGTCCGCGGCGATCAAGGCACGCACCACGTTCGGTACGCGACCCCCGGCCAGGTAATGACTTTCCAGCTGCCGCGTCGAGATTTCAAGTCCGGCCCGCACCGCCGTGACCCGGCTGACCACAATCGTGCGAACATTGACCTTGCGCAGGGTCATGCCGATCAGCTCCGAAAAGGCCACCGGCGCGCCGGAGAGCCGGGCCTGCAACCATAGCCCGCCGTACTTGAGGATCAACAAGAAAAAGGTCAGGGCGACCAGTCCCGCCAGGACCAACAGCCCGATCTGCCACGAGTTCAAGGCCAGTAGTGTGTGACCATAAGCCATGTGCTTCTCCTTTCCCTACTCGTCCGTTTCGATCAATCGCACCGTGACCTGAACGCCTTCGACGTGGATGACCTTCACCCGCCGTCCCTTCGGCACATAGCCGGTCTCGGCGACGCACTCGACGCGTTGCCCATCAAAATCGCACACGCCCACCGGGCGAAGCGGCGTCCACACCACGCCCTCGCGACCCAGCAGACCCTTCAAGACCACCCCATCGGGCACGCCCTGTCCCGTGGCCTTGTCGCCACGTTTCATCAGCATGGCCCGGCCGATGGGCAGGTATGGAAACAGCTTGTAGACCACGATCCAGACGACCGGGATCAGCACCACAGCGACGCCGCACCCGATCCAGCCGGCGGTCGTACTGATCTGGAAGAAGATCGCAATGCCCCCGCCCAGGCAGGCCAACGCCATGAGGGTCAGCAGCCCGAAGCTGGGGATGAAGATCTCAACGACCATCAGCACCGCGGACAGCACAAACAGAAACACCGCCAGACCTATCCATACGGTACTCATGCCGTGTCCTCCTGGCCCGGATCATGAATGACGACCACTCGGTTGCCATGGATTTCCACGATCCGCACCGGGGCGCCGACCGGCACGAACTCGCCTTGAGCGACTACGTCCACGACCCGGGCGCCAAACCGCGCCTGTCCCACCGGTCGCAAGGGGCTGATCGCCCGCCCACGCTCCCCGGTCGTCACCACAACGGCGGGCTCATCGGGCAAGGCCGTCATCGCGGCCGGCGCGGGACCGGGCTTGGCCACGGGCGGCAGAATCAGCCCGCGGAACAACGGCACGTGGGGCATGTAGCGCGCGAAAAGCACCGCGATCAAGACGAACACCAGCAGTCCCACGGCCACGCCCGTCAGTTGCGACGCCAGCTCGTTCCAGGCAATCGGGTCCTTCGGCCAGGGCATCTCGCCCGGAGCATTGCGGACCAACATGCCGAACAATCCGACAAGAATGCACAGAATCCCGGTGACGCCCGCCACGCCGAAGCCGGGCAGCAGGAGCAGTTCCACCATCAGCAGCACGATGCCCAGCACGAATATCGCGACCTCGATCCAGTTGGCCAGATCCACCAGGTACTTGCTGCCCACGATCACGGCGATGGCCGCCAGGGCCACGGCGCCGGGCAGGCCCACACCCGGTGTGTTGAACTCCATGTACAGCCCCAGCATGGCCACCAGCACCAGCACGCTCAAGACGGCCGGGCTGTTGAGCCAGCGGACCAGCTCCTCCGACCAGCTCGTACGCAGCGTGATCCGCTCCGGCGAGAACCGCACACCGTCCCGCTCGGCCAGAAAGCCGAGCACTTCTTCGTAGTCTTTCACCACGGCACGGGCGATGCCGTAATCCTTCGCCTGCGAGGCCGTCAACGTCAGCAGCTCCCCTTCCTTGACGACGCGCTGCTTGCCCTGCACGTCGTAGGCCTCTTCGTCCGTGGGCAGGTCGTCGGTCTCGAAGAACTCCCACTGCCCCGTCCGATTATTTCGAACCTGCCAGACCTCCAGATGCTGGCTGACCATCGCCTGCAGCAGGGCATCGGGGTAACCGTTGGCCTCGGCACTGCGGCTGAACGCGGCTCGGATCGGGCTTTCCATCTTCTCGCGCTCGACCCCCTCCACGCTTGTCCCGATCATGATCGGCGCGCAGTCGCCGATGGTCGTGTGCTCCAACATGATAATGTCTTCACAGGCGACGCTGATGAGCGCGCCGGCGGAGATGGCCCGCTTGCTGACGTAGGCCACGGTGTGCACGCGCTTGTTCAGATCGAGAATGAAAAAGTCGCTGATCTGATCGGCCGCCACGACCAGGCCGCCATAGGTGTCGATGTCGAAGATCAGGTAGTCTGCACCAAGCGCGATGGCTTCCTCGGTCCGACGCCGGATGGACTCGAACAGACCCTCGTCGATCATGCCCGTACAGGGGATGCGAACGGCCAGACGCTCATCGGCCATATCCTCCGCCGTGCCGTCCCCCTGGCCTCGCGCGACGCGGGTCGGCGCCGTCCAGCACGTCAGGCACCACAACAGGCCCA
>DSDH01000733.1 GCA_011055475.1 Phycisphaerales bacterium
CTTCGTCACGGCGACCTCGTGGGGTATCCCTTGAGCCTCCAGGGCCCGGCTGGCGATATCCGCCTTCCGCCACGTGGGGTACTCCGTGTCGGCCACGACCTTCGCCACATCCTCAACACTCCGTGCCCGGTCGAGCAGGTGGGCGACGCTCATCGGGACCGGCCGAAGCGTCCCGTCCTGCTCCAGCATTTCGTACTTGGCCCGGTGCTCGAACATCGGCTGGGGTTTGCCGCTGATATCGGCCTCCATCTCCGGCGTCAGCCTCACCTTGTGCACGGGCTCGGACACCGGATACCTCTCGGACAAGCCCTGTTCAAATCTCCATCTGTCTGCGGAAAACCAGTCGCCAAACGTTTTCAGGACATTCCCGTCATCGCCATAAACCACGGCAGAGTCTGTTAGGCGCCAGACTTTTTTCATCAGATCGCCGGCCCGTTCCATGAAGTCTGTCGGTAGATGTCTTTGCGCTATCTGCGATCTTGCAATCCAGTTGCTTATGGCGTTGAGAGATCTAAGCAAACCTTGTTCGTCCACGATAGTCCTGAATGTATCGGGCATGCCCAAGGACTTGGCTTCCTCCACGAGGGCCTCGGTCTCTGCGCGAAGCTCCGCGATCTGCTCGGCGGTCAGGGGTGTATGTATACTGTGCACGCGACGCTTTTCCTCGACAACCACTCCGCCCGTCTCCACCTCCACGCCGTACTTCTTGGCCATCTTGCGGACGAACTTCGGGATGGCGATATCGTACAGGAGTCGGAGGAACTGGCCGCCCACGCGGATATCCTTGCCCGACATGGACACGAACCCCTCGTCGTCCGGCTTGCTGGCCAGCAGCTTCTCGGCGGCCTCCTTGCCGATGTACTGGAACACATTCTCCGGCCGAACGTTCGTGGCCACTCGCTCCTCGGCGCCTTTCTTTCCGGCAAGAAGCTCGCCCGTCTGGGGATGATACCTTACGCTCTCGACTTTGCGTATGGCCATGGTGTATCGCTGCACCTGCTGCTCGCCCGTCGTCCAGGCG
The DNA here is from genome assembly GCA_011055475.1 of Phycisphaerales bacterium. Classification (GTDB taxonomy): domain Bacteria; phylum Planctomycetota; class Phycisphaerae; order Sedimentisphaerales; family Anaerohalosphaeraceae; genus DSDH01. Next base: position 1,022 of record DSDH01000733.1, read on the forward strand.
ACGGCATCGTACCCCTGGTCGGCCGCGTAGCGGAACAGGCGCTTGAGGACCAAATCGACCCAAGTCTCCTTCCAGGGTGCTTCAGGAACGCGACCGGCTTCCTCACCAGCCCATAGTGCCTGCTCCTCCCCGCGCAGGATGTCCAGCGTATTCACAAGCCGAGTCAGGTCAGGAATCGTGGATTCTTCTGCAGGGGAAGTCTGGCCCCGATCCCGGAGTTCCAGGATCCTCGCCCGGTGGTTCATAACAATCTCATACATCAAGGTCGCCGACGTGATCGGCTCGGCCAGATCCACGCCGAGACGGCGAGCCTCGCCGACAAGCCCGGCTGCTTCACGAAGAATCCGAGCCTGTTCGGCCTCGAACTCCGCCTCGGAAGGCGCGCCATAGCCCGCCTCTCGGCCTTTCTGATGCCAGTCGGACTGAACTTCCTCGATGAAGAGCACCGTATCCCCGGCCGCGTCAACCCGGGTGTCCACACGGGCATGAGCCACGATATTCTTGATATCGGGGAAATGCCGGCTGATGAAATCCCTCGCCGCGTTGGCCCACGTGAGGAGAAGCTCCTGGTAGCCGTGTTTTGGGCCCATGACTGTGTACTCCTCATACACGGGCTCACGCAGGACCTTCTCTTTTAGTTCTATTGGATGATTCGCCAGAACTTCCCGCACCTGTTCTTTCGTCACCTTCTGATCGGGCTCGGCCATCGCGATCAACTCGTCCAGACCGCGCCACGTCAACTCTTCCGCCTTGATCCCCTGCTTACGTATCCAACGGTCCAGGTCCTGGATACTCATCACGGGCGGCATCTTGTCCCGAATCACCTGCTCCAGCCTGGAGAACCACAACGGCGCTTCGCGAACCTCGAAGGGCACATACCCACCCGGCGGCGGCCCCGCCTTGGCCTTCAGGCGGTCGATGGTCGTCTGGATGGCCTCGGCATCCGGCCGGTCCGGGTTCTTGACCAGCATCTCCTCCAACCGTCCGATCATGTCCCATAGGTCCGCCTTGGTCCGTTCAACCGTCTTGACTTCCTCTCGCTTCTCCGGCGCGCGCCACAGGTCCCGGACCTCCGCATCAATCATTTCATTGTCGGCCGCCCAGCCCTCGGTGAACGCGTCCAATTCCTCGAACGTGATGCCGCGACCTTCGAGCAATTTTCGTTGACCGACCAGCCACTCCGCATCCGGGCCCGACTTGGCGAACTCGGTCAGGAGAAACTCCTGAATTCCCGCCCGATCCTTCCGAAGCCGCTCGTGAAGTCGCACGATCCACTCGACCATCTCTCGCGGGTCCCGGATTTCCAGGCCAAACCGATCCCGGACCCAATCGGCCTGCACGTCCCAGCCACCGGTCAGCCGAGGTTCCAGCGGCCCCCTCTCGTACTCGGGCATGTGTTGCCGGACGATTCTTTTCTGGTAAGGGGTCAGGCCCTCGACCGCGTCCCGCATCTCGCCGCTGGACCAGTCCACCGCCCCGCCCAGGGTATCCAGCAACTCGGCAAGATGTTCTTCGTTCGCGACAAGCGCCTGGTAGGCCGGGTGCTCCTTGATGGCCCGATTCACCTGTCCCAGCCACGCCCGCCGCCGACCTTCGGGCACATCCGTCCACACGCGGGGCTCAGCCTTTGGCTCGGCTTTTGGCTTCTTGGGCTCAATCGGCTCAGCCTGTTCGTCCAGACGGTCTGCCTGGCTGTACATGGTCTCGGCCGACGGGCTCTCCGGGTTCGCGTCCGCCTCGGCACGAAGCACCTCGGCCATCCGCCGCATTTCGGCCGCCCCGTCCGGCGTCGAGCCCCGCCGCATTCCAGAGTCCCGAAGGGCTCGGTATCGCTCCTTCGCCTGCTGGTCAAGGGCCCGCCGAGCACGGGCCGCACGTTGGCCCTCTTCGGTCTGCTGGATCCGCTCCACACCGCCGGCCGTGGTCTCACGTGGAGCCCGGGCCCGTTCCTCGTGCTCGATCCGGGATTGCTCCCTCCACGCCGTCTCTTCCGCCTCCGACAGCCGCATGACGGGGACATTGGCCCGCCGGCCGTCCGCCCGTCGGTAGCCCCGAAACACCCACACGTGCCCGTCGTCGTGCTCGCCAACCGACTCCGCAAGACTCGCCCCGTCACGCAGCGGAACGTACCCCTGCCGGACGGCCTCTTTCGGCGTCAAGGGGCGACCCTGATCGTCCACCTGGGGCCCAGGTTCCGCCTCAGGCTCCACAGTGACCGCAGGAGCGGGTTTCGGCTCCGGGGTGACCGTGGGCTGAGCGGCCTCTGTGGGCGACACAACCTCGCCGGGGGCCTTCCCGAAGATGCCTAGCTCCGGCTCGGCTCGTCGCTTGGCCTTGCCTTCCATGATACCCCTGAACACATCCTGATGCGTCCGGCCCGTGTGCAGGATCAGACCGGTCTTGATCTTCGCCAGCACATTGACGGCATGCGCCCACACGCGGTCCACCGGCGTCTCTGGCATCTCGCCCCGCTGCTTGGCCACGAACTCGCCAAACGCCCGGGCGGCCTTCTCGCGGTCTCCACCAAACCACGTGTCGATGATCCGCAATTCGTCCGGGTCGAGAAACGCTTCCAGGACGTGAAAAGCC
>DSDH01000476.1 GCA_011055475.1 Phycisphaerales bacterium
GGATCCCCGGCGTGCAGTCGGGTGATGAGATGGTGATAGGTCAATTGGCGGTACACCGGGTGCGCGAACTGGCCGCCGGCGTCAATGGCCTGGTCGTTGATGGCCAGCAGCACGTCGCCGGATCTGAGCTGCTCGGCACCCGTCCCCAGGGTATAGACCTTGCTGACATAGATGCCGTCGGTCATATCCTCCGGCATCTTCAGGTAACGACGCAGGGCCGGATCCCGCAGAACCCGCGCCTCGAACCCTTCGGCGGCGAACCCGGCGTACTCGCCGTCGGCGGCGTCGGCCAGAAAGGCCAGGATCGTCTCGCCGGGGATAAGACCCGTTTCGCCAGTGTTATTATCGGCCCAGCAGGCCAGGCCGATGGGCTCGCCGCCCACTGTGAACAGTCGTCCGCGGCCGGAGTCCTTGCCCGTTTCCTTGGCAATGAGTTGCAGCGAACGGGTGTAGGAGACGGTTGAGTTCTGTACCTCGGCGCGATCGAGTCGGCCCCTGGCCGTCTGCACCTGTCCGGCGCCGCTGAGCCAGTAGGCCGTCACGTCGGCCCCTTCCTCGAAGGCATCGGAAAACGTCAGCGGCGTCAGGGGTTCGCCGGCCGAGTTCGGATCGAGACTCAGCAGGCACAGGTTGCTTTCGTAGTCGACCACGTCGATCTCGGCCGTGATAAAGGCGTTTTGTCCGTGCCGGCGGACCTTGACGAACGCCGCATCGCGGACGTTCCACGCGGTTGTAAGCACCTGGTAGGGCCCCACCGCCGCCCCATAGCCCGTCCATTGCACCAGGTCGGGCTGTTTCCAGGGCTGAAAAGGCTCGTAGGAGTAGGCCGTCACGTCCAGATAAACCAGCGACGGTTCGAGGGTGCGGGCCCGATCGGGGGCGTCGCCACCGCGTTGGGACTCGATGCAGCCGGCCATGGCCAACAGCAGGGGGGTCACGATCCGAAGGGCGTATAAAGAAAGCCGTCCGCTCATGGTTGGGCCTCCAGGGACGTTGCGGCGGGCACTTGATACTTCTCCAGGATGACGGGGTGTCGTTCGTCCGCCTTGGCGCGATCGAGCACCAGGGGTTTGTCGGCGTCCATGAACTCGATCACACAGTACGGCTCGTCCGACTGGAAGGCCTGGGCCAAGTCTTCCAGGGTCCGGATGGGCCGGCCATTGACCGTCTCGACCACGGAATCCTCAAACGGCTCGGCGTAGGCATTGATCTCGTCGGGCAGGATCTCGCTGAGGACGATAAACTCCTTGCGCTGGGGGTCCTTGTTGATCACCAGGCTGTTCTGAAACAGGTACCGCAGGAAGGACGGCAGGTCGCTGGACCAATTGCGGCCCCAGGTTTCCAGATAATTCCGGCTGACCGGCACGAACGTCAGGCCCGCGTAGACGACGTAACGCGGGGCGACGTCGTACTGGCGTGCATAATCCAGCACCGGCCGATTCCACGCGATTTCGGCTTCGGCGGTGTGCGCCTCGCCGTCCCGCCAGAAGGTCAGCGTCACGGTCTGGCCGATCTGCTTGCGCTCGATGACCTCGGACATGTGCAACTGCCGGCCGTCGATGCGGGTCATCCCGTCGTTGTCGATGTCATACCCGTCGATGCGGGTGATCACGTCGTTACGCTGGAGCACGCCCTCGACGGAACTGTTCATCATCACGTAAACCACGACAATCCCCTGGACCCCGTCCGGCAGCTTCAGGAACCGGGCGTAGGCCGGGTTATGCAGGCCCGTGTAGAATGAAAAGCCCAGCGAGCCGAATCCGTCGTAGTGGCGGTCCGCGATGTCCTCCAGGAAGTGCCGGATGACGGTCGTAGGGATCATATAGCCGATATTGTCGGCCATGCTCAGGCCCTGGAACGCGACGCCGACGACCTTGCCGTCCTGCATGACCGGCCCGCCGCTGTTGCCGGGGTTGATGGCCGCGTCGGTCTGGACGACCAAGTGCGAGTCGGCCTGCGTGTGGGAGTACACGTCGTGCTCGATGCGGCTGACCACGCCCTCGGTCACGGAGATCTGCCGGCCGCCCACCGGAAAGCCATAGGTCTGCACCGTCGAGTGGTTCTCCGGCAGGTCGCCCAACTCCAGCGGCAGGGTGCCCTCGAAGAACGCCTTATCCAGCACGGTGAGCATCGCCAGATCGCAGTCGTGGGCGACGTACATGACGATCGCCGGCCAGCGTTGGGCCTGGTCCTGCTTCTTGACCTCGACGTATTTGACGTCGCTGACGTTGTGGGCGTTGGTCAGGATGCGGTGCCCTTCGATGATGAACCCCGTACCGATGCCCTGGCTCATCGAACGGTTCTTCCAGGGGGTCGCCGGATCGACGGCCTGCGAGACGCTGCGGATCATCACGAGGGACTTCTCCATTCGTGGCAGCATCACGGCCGGCGGTGCGGCGGCCGGCACCTCCGGCGCCGCGACATCGGTTTGGGCGCCCCCGCGGGCGCCGATAAAGAGCAGGACCACCAGTGCCGTGGCCATAATGCTCCCCAAACGAGATCGAAAACGGTTCATGAAATGGCTCTCCCGCAAGACCTCCACGCGATCGGCAAATGTCAACGCGGTAGTATACGCCGCCGCCGTCGGGGCGTCCAGCCCTTCTTCCGCGTCGATGGCGTCAGTCGCTGGGTGCCGGTGGGATGATGCACCATCGCGGCAGGCGGCCCGAGGCGTCTACGCAGGCCGGATGCGAACGGACAGTCGCGGATGAAGAAAATGCAGGTACGCACCGGTGACCGGTGCGTCCAGGCACGCCTCGGCGGCGTGGCAGTAGTGCTTGATCTGCTCGCGGTAGGCGGCCAGGCGGGCCTCAAACGCCGGTTGTTCGGGCGCAATACGGTCGGTCTTGAAGTCGATCACGACCAGGCCGGCCGGGGTGCGGACGATCATGTCCACGATGCCCTGGACGACGATGACCTCGCCGCCGGCCGCAGGATCGAGCCGGCCCGCATCGAGGCCCATCGTGAAGGGCCACTCCCGCAGAATGCGATGCGCCCGGTCGCATGCCAGTCGCCCCGGTTCTTCGGCGAAGAAACGAACGATCGCCTCCACGTCGATCGCCGCCGCATCGTCGGCGTCTATCACGCGCCGTCGCACCAGGTCTTTGATCGTCGCGTGCACGAGCCCGTCCGTCACCTCGCCCGGCAAAGGCAGCTCTTCGATGACCCGATGCGTCGCCGTGCCCATGCGCTGCGCCGCCCGCCGCTGCGGGGCGCTGGTTACCCACTTTCTCGGCGACGGGGGGCCTGCTCCCGTTTCCCCCGATGGGTGGCCGCCGCTGAGCCCGCCCTTGACGGGCGAAGGCGATGGTTCACCCCTCGGAGTGGAAGCATCTGATCGCTCGTGCGCCGTGGCGGGCACGGCGAATCGCATCCCGGCGGGCGCGAACTCATCGTCCCGATGCGTCAGGTCGGTGACCGAGTACTTCGCCTGCAAGTGCGTCGCGGCCTCGTGCGGATAGCGCCACCGCAACCGGTCGCACAATCCCGCCGCCCAGGCGCGGGCCTCGGCCGTTTCGGGCCCATCGGGCGGCGCATCCAGCGAGCGGGGCCGGTCGCGGTCGGCCAGCAGCCGCCGGGCCAGATCGTCCAGCTCCTCCCGGGCGACGA
>DSDH01000204.1 GCA_011055475.1 Phycisphaerales bacterium
CACCAACACGGTGCTGCGGCTCGATCCCTCGACCGGCGTGTTTACGGTGATCCCCATGCCGCACTACTCGTATGGCATCGGCCTGGACCGTTTCGGACACCTTTACGTGTCCGGCTGGCAGAACACCAAGCTGTCCCGGATTGACGTCACGACGGGTACGCTGGAGTGGACCATTAACGGCCGGTACGAGTCGCGCGGTGTGGCCTGCACCGATGACGGAGACATCTGGGTGGCCAACACCGGGCCGGGAACCGTGACCCGATGGACGCTGGACGAGACCGACAAGGCCGTCGCCGTGGCCGATATCCCCGTCGGCAGCCAGCCAACCGGTGTGTCCGTCGACGCCGAGGGCAAGGTGTGGGTGGTGAACCTGGGCGATGGGTACGTCCGCCGCATCGACCCGGCCACGAACACGGTCGACCTCGAAAAGTACCTGCCCGGCACACAGCACTACGGCTACAGCGACATGACGGGGATTATCGCACGGTCCACGACCACGCAGGTCGGCTCGTGGCGCGTGGTTCACAACACCTATGCCATGGATACGCCCTGGGGCGTGCTGGGCTGGACGGCCAGCGAACCGGCGGGCACGGTGGTATCCGTACGAGCCCGCAGCAGCAATGATCGGCGTGTTTGGTCGCTCTGGGAAGACGTGCGCAACCACAAGCCCCTGCTCCGCACGCCCTCCGGACGCTATCTGGAGGTCGAGGCGACCCTGCAGACGTTCGGCATGAACGTGCCGATTCTCTACGATGTGACGATTCAGGCGTCGCCGGCCTGCGGGGATTTTGAGCATCCGTACCCGGTGGGCGACCTGACCTTTGACTGCAAGGTGGACCTGCTCGATCTGGCCCTTCTGGCCGAGAACTGGCTGGAGTGCACCGCGCTGCAGTGTCCATGAGTCTTCAGAGGGGAGCTATCTGTGGCCCGGCGCGGCGTATTGCCGTGCCGGGTTTTTCTATGCAAAGTACGCCGCGACATTGATTTAGGCGCCGCTTCCTGCTATGATAATCGCATGGGCCTGTCGGGAGGACTATTTGGAAAGGCAGCGATGCAAGCGCGGATCAGCTTTCTGGGAGCGGCGAAGAACGTAACCGGCTCGCGCCACCTGTTGGAGGTGGATGGCCGACGGATTCTGGTGGACTGTGGGCTCTACCAGGAGCGGCAGTTTCGGGGCCGCAACTGGGAGCCGTTCGAGGTGCCGCCCGATTCGATCGACGCGGTGCTGCTGACGCATGCCCATCTGGATCATTGCGGACTGCTGCCCAAGCTGGTGAAGGAAGGGTTTTCGGGCAAGATTCACTGCACGGATGCGACCGCCGAACTGGCCAAGATCGTCCTGCTGGATGCGGCGCACCTGCAGGAAGAGGATGCGGCCTACAAACGCAAGCGGCACGAGCGCGAGGGCCGTACCCCGCCGCGACCGGTTGAGCCGCTGTATACCACCAAGGACGCCGAAGCCACCTTGCCGCTTTTTGCACCGGTCAATTACAAGCAGCCCGTCGCCGTCGATCACTGCATCGAGGCGTCGTTCCACGATGCCGGGCATATCCTGGGCTCGTCGATCATCCGCGTGCGGACCTCGTGCGACGGCTGGAAGCGCACGATCCTGTTCACCGGCGACATCGGCCGCAACGATCGGCCCATCCTCCGCGATCCGCACGTGTTCACCGAGGCCGACTACGTATTGGTCGAGTCGACGTACGGGGACCACGACCATCACCCCGTGGAGGAGGTCAAGAATCGTCTGGCCCAGGTGGTCAACGACACGGTCAAGCGCGGCGGCAATCTGGTGATCCCCAGCTTCAGCATTCAGCGGGCCCAGGAAGTGTTGTACTTTCTGAATGAACTGCTGATCGAGGACCGGATTCCACACGTGATGACCGTCCTGGACAGCCCGATGGCGATCCGCGCGACGCAGGTCTTCAAGGATCACCCGGAGATGTTCGACGAGGACATGCGAAAGCTGCTGCTGAATCATACGTCGCCCTTCAGCTTTCAAGGTCTGACGATGACGATGACGACCCAGCAGTCCAAGGCCCTCAACCGCGTGCGGGGCACGATGATTGTCATTGCCGGATCGGGCATGTGCACGGGTGGCCGGATCAAGCACCATCTCGTGGCAAACATCACGCGACCGGAAAGCACGATCCTGTTCGTGGGCTACCAGGCGGTGGGCACGCTGGGCCGAATCATCGTCGACGGGGCCGAGGAGGTCCGCATCCTGGGCCAGACCTACCCCGTGCAGGCCCGCGTCGAGCGGATACACGGCTTCAGCGCCCACGCGGACCGGGATGAGCTTCTGGCGTGGCTCAAGAACCTCACGAATCCCCCGCGCGGGGTCTTCGTCGTGCACGGCGAGGCCGAGGCCGCCGAGCAGTTCGGCCAATACCTCCGCGACCAGACCGGCTGGTCCGTCACGGTGCCCGACTACAAAGACACCGTCGTCCTGGAATGAACATTCGCCTCTGCTGGGGGCAAGCCACGATGCGCTTGCATGCGCCTTCCCTTTCGAGGTAGAATACCGGCGCAGGCAAGCTCAGCGCGCCGGCCCTGGAGAGGGGCGGGTCGCCAAGTGGCACAACCAATTGAGAGGAGCAGGACTATGGAGCGACGCACATTTCTCAAGGCGGCCGGGCACCTCGCGGCCGGATATGCATTGGGGTCGCGACTGGCGCCGGCACTCTACGCGGCCGAGACCGCGACCGATGAGCCCGCCCTGCCGCGGCGGGTGGTCGGCACGACGTCCATGAAGGCTTCAATCGTGGGCTTTCCAGGCCTGGGACTGATCCATCACGAGCAGCCCGAATGCACGGCCTTGGTTCACAAAGCCTTTGAACAGGGCGTCAATTACTTCGACGTCGCCCCCGCCTACGGCAACGGGGACGCCGAGACCAAGATGGGGATCGGCTTGCAGGGGCTGCCGCGGGACCGGTACTACCTCGCGTGCAAGACCAAGATGCGGGATGCCAAGGGCGCCCGTGAGGAGCTGGAGCAGTCGCTCCGGCGGCTCAAAACCGACCACTTCGACGTGTACCAGATGCACCATCTGCGACGACCCGAAGAGGTCGAGCAGGCCTTCGGCCCGGATGGCGCGATGGAGGTGTTCCATCAGGCCCGGCAGGAGGGCAAGGTCCGCTTCTTCGGCTTTTCGGCGCACACGACCAAGGCCGCGCTGCTGGCGATGGAGAAGTTCCGCTTCGACACAGTCATGTTCCCCATCAACTACATTGAATACTTCAAGATCGGCTTCGGCAAACCCGTGCTGGAACTGGCCCGCAAGCAGGGGCTCGGCGTCCTGGCGATCAAGCCGATGTGCGGCGGGGCCTGGCCGCCCGGCGCCCCGCGGAGCCGGCAGTGGTGGTATCGGCCGCTGGAGGACCCGCAGGATATCAGCATGGCCCTGCGCTTCACGTTGTCCCAGGAGCCCGTGGCCGTGGGGTTCCCGCCGGGCTGGCTGGACCTGGCCGAAAAGGCCGTCCAGGTCGGGCGTGCGTATCGGCCGATCACCGAGCCGGAAACGGACAAGCTGCGGCAGATGGCCACGGCGGCCCTGTCGATCTTCGAGCGCGAGGAGCAGCAGGTCGCCTTGGGTAAAACCGGCCCCGC
>DSDH01000455.1 GCA_011055475.1 Phycisphaerales bacterium
GGACAGGCAGGGCCTGCTCCCGGACTACCTTCTGCTGCGGCAGCAGGTCGCCGAGGGCCCGGCCATCAACCCCGGCACCGTCGGGGCCCATCTGCCCGAGGCCTACGAGGCCGAGCCGATCTATGATATGCGGCCCGTGCGATCGCACGGCTGGATCGTGCACGCGCCGTGTCGTATCCGCGACTTGAGCGATGCCGGTGAGGTGGTGCGTTTCGAGGTCGGGGGCGTTGGGGAAGAATACAATGTTCTTATTGCGGGTATGCGGGCCGAGCCGCAGGTGCGATGTACGCCGACGCAGGACCCATCGCGAGCCGACGCGCCCGCAGCGGAGGTTCACTATGATTCGGCCGGATGGCTGGTTCTAAAGCTCTCCGGGCCATGCCGGATCTCCCTGCGTCCACGGTAGCCCCGGCTCTGCTTTGCGTGGGGTCCGCGGCCTTCTACTTGCGCCGCTGGGCCAACTCCAGCGCATCCGGGCCCTGGATATACGCCGGTACCAAGGCCACCGGATCGGCGAACCGGCCTTCCAGGGCGTATTGTCGCGCGATGTGATAGACGACCGAGGCCTGGGGGTACCACGTGGATTCGGGCAGGATGGTCACACCCGCGGCCTCGAACCGCGTGCGGTGATAAACCAGTCCTTCGCCCAGCAGGGCCAGACGATCATGTCCGGCCAGGGCCTGTTGGAGGAACGCATCGTGCTGGACCACGGCGTCGGGGGTCAGTCGCGTCCATCCTTCCGGCCCGCACTCGAACAGCGCCGCAAAGAACCGGCCCCGCTTGGCGTCGAGGATCGTCCCCACGCGGCCGAGGGGGGCATGGCCCGTCCTGCAGTACTCCGTGGCGTTGGCGGCCAGGGCCTCCAGCGTGCCGACGGTCACAATCTTCGTCCCGGCCGCCAGGGCCATCATCTTGGCCATGGTTGCGGCGATTCGAAGCCCGGTGAAGCTGCCCGGGCCGACCGTGAGGTAGACGTGTTCGACGTGGGCGGCCTTCTTGTTAATTCGGCCCAACAACGCCGTCACGGTCTCGAACAGCTCGGCACTGTGCCGCATCACGCCCGAAAAGGCCTGTGCGTGTAGGATCCGGGGCCCGCATCCCACGGCCACGGAGCCGTATCGGCCCGATGTCTCCACCGCCAACGCAAGCGTGTTATCTTCTTCTCGAGCCACAAATCCCCTCGGTGCGCGGCCACCCCCGTATCGCGATCATTCCATGAAACCGGTATCCTATCCGCCCCGTCCGGCCCATGCAAGCCCGGCATCGAAGCAGGCGGGAGCGTCCGCTTTTTTTTCTTGCAAATTCGGGTGTCGGCCTATAGACTGCGTGCCTACCGGACAGTTCCGGGCTGCAATCAGTGTGTATCAGGTGTCGATTAGAGCGGAGGCGCATAGTGACCAGAACCGCATCGTCCCCAGGGCTGTACCTGATAACCTCCCTGGTCATACTTACGGTTTGTTTTGGCGTTTGTTCCATTCCAAGCCACGTCGCCGGCCAGCCGGGCACTCGGCAGCAGTCGATGCAGCAGCGGGCCCAGTACCAGTTGAAGATCGCTGCTCAGCAGCTTGATCGGGGACTGTTCAAAGAGGCCGAACTCACGCTCGACGACGTCCGCGGCACGTACCTGGAATACCTGACCGACGCGGACAAGCAGGAGCTCGAGCGTCTCACGGCTCAGACGGCCGCCGCCCTCAAGGCCCGCGAGGAGATTCTCGCCGAGCTTCGAAGCAGCGACCAGCTTGCCGCCGACGGCGACCATGCGGGCGCGATTGTCAAGCTGCAAGCGATCAAGGACAGTCCCTATCTGCGGGATTTTGAGAGACAGCAGGTTGTCACGAGCATTGAGACGCTCCGGAAGAAGGCCGTCACCAATGAGCAGATCGAGCGCCGCCAGGTGGAGGTGCTCTTCGAGAAGAGCCTCAAGTTGTTCGAGCTGGGTGAATTGGACAAGGCGCAGGTCGGCTTTGAGGAGGTCGTGCGCCACGATTACCAACCCCGCTCGGCCGACGGCAGGACGGCGGCGGATTACCTGACGACGATCCGGCAGGCCCTGAGCGCCGCCGCCGAGCAGGAACCGCCCGCCGCTCCGGACGAGCCGACGGTGCCGACGCAGTCGGCCAAGACCGTCACCTATGAGATTCCCCCGTCCCGTCCGGTTGGCACGTTCGAGCCCAGGCCCGAGCCCCAACCCGAACCGACTCCAGAGGTGCAGCCCGAGCCCCAACCCCAACCGGAGCCGCAGCCCGAGTCCGAACCGATGGAGGTTGCCGCCGTGGACGTGACCGAGCCGGTCGCAGAACCGGTTCAGGAACCCGAACCGCAGCCGGCGCCCTCGGTCGAGCCCACGGACATGACGTCGGAGACGCCGGTCCAGGAGCCCGCGGTTACGGAGACCGCGCCTCCGGCGGACGTTTCCGAGTCTGCCGCGCCATCCGGCGACGCGTATATCAACGAGATTCTCCGCAAGCGGAAGATACAACGCGAGTACACCAAGGCCCAGGTTGATGAGGCGGTTCGCCGGGCCGAGGAACTGCTCAAGGACAACCAGTTCGGCGACGCTCGGTTGGCCCTGGGGACGGCGTTTCGCCTGGTCAATTCCAACCGCCTGCTCCTGGGTGAGGACTATCAGCAGCACATCACCAAGCTGAACCTGGTGGACCAGCAGATTGCCAAGGCCCAGGCCGACTGGGGGCAGAAGCAGGCCAAGGACCAGGCCGAGGCGATCGCCCGACAGACCCAGGAGCTTCGCGATCGTATCGAAGCCCAGCGCGAGCAGGCGGTCAAGGACTATATGGAGCGGGCGATCAAGTTCCGTAAGGAAGAGCGGTTCGACGAAGCCTTGGGTCAGATCGAGCAGCTTCTGGCCGTTGACGCCCGCAACAGCAATGCGCTGCTTCTTAAGGACATCCTGGAGGACGAAATCCGCTGGCGTCGTGAAGTGGCCCTGATCAAGGAAAGCAACAAACACGAGATGGAGTTGCTCCTTCAGACGTACGCCCAAGGCATCCCGTATGAGAAGGAAATGAACTACCCGGCCGATTGGCTGGAGATCGCCAAGAAGCGCCAGGCCGCCATCACGGATGGGCGTGACCCGGCGGATATCGCGGTCGAGAGACAATTGCGAGAGAAGGTGGACCTTTCCGCGTTGACCGAGCAGACCACGCTGGCCGAGGCGATTGACATCCTGCGCAACAGTGTCGAGCCGCCACTGAATATGGTGGTCATCTGGCGTGACCTCAACGACAACGCCTTCATCACGCAGAACAGCCCCATTGGGCTCAGCGGCGCCGGTCTGGTCAGTGTGCCCCTCAGGACGGGGCTGAATCGCGTCCTTCAGGCCGTCAGCAGCGGTCCGGGCCAACCCGCCTTGGGCTATGTGATTGAGGACGGTATCATCAGCATCGCCACGGTGGATTCTCTGCCCACCCGGTACGAGAACCGCGTCTATGACGTGGCCGAGCTGCTCAGTCCGCCCTCCACAGGGTACGGCATGGGCATGATGGGTGGCATGGGCGGCGGCATGATGGGCGGCAGGGTCGGCAAGGCCGGTGCGAGGACGGGTGGCCGTGGTGGAATGCGCGTGCCGACGTCTGGCGGCA